>DAHXOV010000072.1 GCA_027364695.1 bacterium | reverse complement strand
TTGGGATGATAGCTTAAGAAAAGGCGGGCAAACATTGTCTATAGAAACCAACAAAGCCAAAGCCCATATCCCATCAGATGCAGATTGGTGTTTTTATATTCAAAGTGACGAAATGATACACGAAAATGATTATGATAAAATATACACTGCGATGCGGAAAAACATCAACAATTTAGAAATAGATGGCTTGTTGTTCAATTATTTTCACTTTTTTGGTAATTACGATTATATCGCTGTATCCCGTAAATGGTATAGAAAAGAAATACGTATGATACGAAACAGACAAGATATTTTATCATACAAAGATGCTCAAGGGTTTAGAAAAACAAATCATACCAAGTTGAAAGTAAAAAATACTAACGCTTATATCTATCATTATGGATGGGTGCGAAATCCTATAGCACAATTAGAAAAGCAAAAAAACTTTCATCAACTTTGGCACGATGATGAATGGATCAAAAAAAACATCCATGCAGAGAAAATTCTTCAATATGAAATCAATGATATATTAGAAAAATATAAAGGCACTCATCCTAAATTAATACATGAAAGAATAAAAAGATACAATTGGAATTTTCAATATGATATCAGTAAAATAAAACTACCACTAAAAGAAAAATTATTACATATCATTGAAAAATACACAGCTTACAGAATAGGTGAATATAAAAACTATGTGCTCATTTGAATGTTCTCATAATCAAAATTTCTATATTCGCGCCTAAAAATTAAGTATGAAACTCATATCAGAATTTAAAACATTCGCGATATATTAAAATCAAAGAATGAAACTGAATAAAATGAAAATTATTACCTACAATATAAATGGTTTGCGCGCAGCTATTACTAAAGGATTCTTCAATTGGATGAAAGTAGTCAATCCTGACATCGTAGCATTACAAGAGATAAAAACATTTCCCGATAACATTGGTCTCATGGATATTGAGATGTTGGGATATTATCATTACTGGTTCCCTGCGCAGAAGCCTGGATATAGTGGCGTAGCCGTATTTACAAAAATAAAACCTAAACACATTCAATACGGCTGTGAAAATAAATTATACGATTCTGAGGGAAGATTTTTAAAGTTAGATTTCGCAGAATTTTCTTTTATTAATGCCTACCATCCAAGTGGCAGCAGCGGAGAAGAAAGACAAACATTCAAGATGAAGTGGCTGGAATACTATTTAGACTATGTGAATCAATTAAAAAAACAGTATCCCAAAATGATTTTAAGTGGCGACTATAATATATGTCATAAGCCCATTGACATTCACAGCCCACACAAGCACGAAAATGTCTCTGGTTTTTTACCTGAAGAAAGAGCCTGGTTCGACAAATATGTTAACAGTGGTTATGTAGATGCATTCAGAGTATTCAACCAAGAGCCCCATCAATATACATGGTGGAGTTATAGGGCAGGTGCAAGATCAAAGAATCTAGGATGGCGTATTGATTATCACATTGTAACAGAAGAAGTGAAAAAGTACTTGAAACAATGCGTTATCTTATCAGATGTAGTGCATAGCGATCATTGCCCTGTATTTTTAGAGCTATAGGTTTTCGGGATGTAGCGCAGTTGGTAGCGCACCATGTTCGGGACATGGGGGGCGCTGGTTCGAGTCCAGTCATCCCGACATTCTTAATTACGCATTGTTATATTCTTTCTGCTCATCGCAAACCCGAATTTTTATTTTCTTGTTGAATACTTTTTATATATCTCTCATTAATAATACTATCTTGATTTATCTGTAACCATTCGGGATGAGATTGCAAAACTTGAACCACTTCATTTACTTCAAAAAGCAAATTAGGATAGAAATGCTGGAATATTTTTTGAGATAAAGTAAAATCATTGATATTATCTACAGATAATTTGTAATTATGCTTGTTTTCAGAAATATATTTTTGATAGTAGCAACGAAATTGACCTGATTGTTTTATGTAAGGCGTTACATGTTCCTGTTCGTATTTTTTTTGAGCGTTTTTATATGCTGTTTTTAATGCATCAAAGGAAAACACCTCCGTGTCCCATCCATCTTCTAACACAGGAGGTTCATTGGAATTTGAAAAATAGTCCGCTTTGAGATTTAAAAATTGATTGATGCACCACTCAATGACTTTGAAGTGATGAAGCACACAATCTGCTGTAATTCTGATAATGACATCTGCCTGATAGAGCGTGGCAGCATCATAAAAGCGCCGAAGTACATTTTGCTCATCACCACGAAATACAGGTAGGTGCCATGCATTACATTGTGTTTCAATAATATCATCCTGTGGTAAATCGGAAGTGGCTACAATGATTTTGTCCACCTGTTGAGCAGGACTTATCCTTTCGTACATCAAATATAACAATGGAATATCATTTATAACAGCTTGTAATACTTTACCTGGCAGGCGTGAAGAACCCATACGGGCTTGAATGATTAATATTTTGTTTTTGCGGTCCATTCTTCATTAAATATTCCCATCAGATATTTGTCATAATATTTGCCGTGCTTAAACACATGTTTTCTTTGTATTCCTTCTATAACAAAGCCCAGTTTTGCGTAAAGTTTTATTGCCACGATATTATTTTCATGAACAGCCAGCCATATTTTTCTCAGATTGAGTTGATAAAATCCAAAATTGATAAGTAATGTACATGCTTCCTTTCCATATCCTTTGCCCCGGTGATCTATACTGCCAATAATAATACCCAGTTCCATGTGTTGTGCTTTTTCGTCATAATCATCCAATTTTATAGTTCCAATCATATTATTACTCTCTTTGTCTATAATAGCAAAAAAATAACAATGAGGTGAATGGGATTTATTTCTCACATATTCTACGATTTCTTCCATAGAATAATAATCTTTTGCTAATCCAGCATTTACATCAGGGTTGTTGAGCCAATTGTAATAATTTTGATTTACATCTTCTTCACGAATGCCACGGAGATAAATTACATTACCTTCTATTTTTACTTCTTGTGTTTCCATTGAAGTTTTTCTTTGTAGTGCTGCATAACTTTTGCATTCTTGGTAAGGTTGTTTTCATGTATTCTATATCTGTATAATGGCAGGATGATGTTATAGATATTATATTTATTAAGGAATCTAATACGAAGGTCTTCATCTTCTCTTGCCTTAAAACCTTCATCGTATAAGCCTATCTCAAACAAAAAATCTTTTCTGAACATGATACCACAGGCAATGGGTTTTTCTTCTGTATTTACATATTCTATATGATTGCCTCTTTCATCTACCAAATAATAATCTACAGAAACAGCGTCCAATCTATTATTTTCTGTTAAGAATGTTTTTTGTATCATCAGTAAATCTCTCTGAATGTAATCATCTGCATCCACAAATATTACAAATTGACCTTTTGCTTTTTTAATACCAAAATTGCGGGCATAAGACAGACCCATATTTTTCTCTAAATGAAATAAGCGGGCCATATCTGTATAGTTTTCTAATATTTTTCTTGTGTTGTCGGTACTCCCATCGTTGATCACTATAATTTCATATTGTGATTTGTCCAGTGACTGTTCTAATAAGCTTCTCAGGCATCTTTCTATATATCTATCGTAATTGTATGCTGTAATAATGGCTGATACCATATTATCCTTTTTTATTCATTCGTTTTAATTGTATCTGTAACATGCTCAATGCTTCTTCTTCACTGTCGTATATCCATAAGTGATCTATTTTGTATAATTCGTATTTTTCAATGATATAGATAAGTTTTTCAGGGTATTCTTTTTGTGTAGCATAGCCACAGTCTTTTAATCCATAGCACCAGGCTTTGTAATCGTAGATGGGCAAATTAAAAAGATCCTTGTATCTTGGTCGGCTAATGATAAATAAACTATGGTCATTGAACGATTCTTCTATTGAAAAGTATTTTCTAAAGCATTCGGTTGTCTCATCATCGTTCTGAATATAGTTCATCCCTTCCCAATCGGCATGGCATTTAATTCCAAAATGATTGTTAGCATTGATAGCCAATTCACTTGTTCCTGCCCCACTTTCTATAATGGCTTGTGCCATTGTAATACTGGCAGGTACTTTGTATTTGTACATTTCAATCACAGCAAAGTGAGAAAAATTTTTAATATATTGAAAAATTTTATCTGGTGGTTGAGAATAAATACCCTCCAAAAAAAAGACAAATAACAAAGCACAATAATATTTTTTCATAGGGGCGAGGATACAAAATATATCTTTAATTATCAAACTTCATTTCATACATTAGCAGCAAAAAAGTATGAAAGGAATCGTATTGGCAGGTGGGTCTGGTACTCGTTTACATCCATTAACATTAGCTATCAGCAAGCAAATGATACCTGTATATGACAAACCTATGATATATTATCCTTTATCGGCATTGATGATGGCAGGTATCAGAGATATTCTGATTATATCTACACCCCACGATATGCCTTTATTTCAAAAACTACTTGGAGATGGAAAAAATTTAGGCTGTGCATTTTCGTATGCTATTCAAAAAAAGCCAAATGGCTTGGCGCAAGCATTTACTATTGGCGATCAGTTTATTGGGAAAGATAAAGTAGCATTGATATTGGGAGATAATATCTTTTACGGTACGGGGTTTGGCAGAATGTTGCAGCAATGTAACAATCCTAATGGAGGTATTATTTTTGCATACCATGTAAGTGATCCTGAGAGATATGGTGTAGTAGAGTTTGATAAAAAGTTTAACGTTATGTCTATAGAAGAAAAGCCACAAAAACCAAAGTCAAATTATGCTGTACCAGGTTTATACTTTTATGATAATGAAGTGATAGATATTGCAAAAAAATTAAAACCATCTGCTCGTGGTGAATATGAAATTACTGATGTGAATAAAGCGTATTTATGTAGAGAGAAATTGAAAGTAAAAGTAATGGAACGGGGTACGGCATGGTTAGATACAGGTACTTTTGCATCCTTAATGCAGGCAGGGCTCTTTGTGCAAACCATAGAAGAAAGACAAGGATTAAAGATCGGCTGTATAGAAGAAGTGGCTTACAACATGGGATATATTAATGAACATCAATTAGAGAAATTGGCACAAGCACTTATGAAGAGTGGATATGGACAGTACTTATTGTCTTTGATGAAGAAAAAGTGAGCTAGCGTATTCAAGCTAATTATACATGCATTGTCCATTTGCTCATTATTATTGAATGGTATCAGAACAGAACATTATATCAAAGGGATATACAATACATACTGAAAATTAAACCATCAAGAATTAAATTTTGAGCATTGAACAATTATTTTGTATCATTGCCCCCGCAAGAACCCTTCTTTTATATGCGGTGCGGTAGCTCAGTCGGTAGAGCAAAGGACTGAAAATCCTTGTGTCGGGGGTTCGATTCCCTCCCGCACCACCTTGTTTTTACTCTGATTCCGTGAAATATATTTAAGGTTCGGCGATCTTTATCAACTTCTGGAGCAGCAAGGGCATAATTCTCTATGATATAATATGGAATTGTTATAAAAATTTTGTAATGTTGCATTTCAAGTAAATGATCCAGAGCGAACTCAAATGATGCTGAACTATAAATAATAGTCATGAAAAAAATATTAAAAAAAATTGCTATTAAATTTTTAAAAAAACTTAAATACGGATTAGATAATATTGACCGTTGGGAAATTGAAGATTCGAAAGTTAATTTTGATAATGATGGAGGATGGCTTGCATATCATTATTTTAGAATACAAAAAATAGATAATTGTTCTATTAAACCCCAATATATATGGGGTGTTCTTCAAGGGGCAGCGCTTGCAAAGGTCTTAGGATATAAAAAAATTTCAGTTCTCGAATTTGGAGTTGCAAGGGGCGCCGGCTTAAAAGTAATGGAAAAAATTGCTATTGAAGTTGAGAAAATAATTGACATTTCCATTGAAGTTTATGGATTTGATACCGGCAAAGGAATGCCCAA
>DAHXOV010000028.1 GCA_027364695.1 bacterium | reverse complement strand
CCAGGTTCTCCGATGGACTGAGCCGCAATTACTCCCGCAGCTTCTCCTAGTTGCACCATTCTTCCATTACCTAAATTTCTGCCATAACATTTTGCACATACTCCAATTCTTGATTCGCAGGTAAGCACTGATCTTATCTCTACGCTTTCTATAGGAGATTCGGCTATCTTTTGAGCAACGGCTTCTGTGATAAGTTCTCCGCCTGTTACTATCAGCTCTCCTGTATGTGGGTGATAGACATCATTCAATGCCATTCTTCCTAATATTCTATCATATAAACTTTCTATGACATCGTCTTTTTCTTTTAATGCGGTCATGTTGATGCCTCTCAATGTACCACAATCACTTTCTGTAATGATGACATCTTGTGCTACATCTACAAGACGACGTGTCAAATAACCAGCGTCTGCGGTCTTTAATGCTGTATCTGCAAGTCCTTTACGAGCCCCGTGTGTAGAGATGAAATACTCATGTACAGTGAGCCCTTCACGAAAATTACTGACAATAGGGTTTTCGATAAATTCAGAGCTAGTACTTCCTGATTTTTGTGGTTTTGCCATCAGGCCACGCCAGCCGCTCAACTGCTTAATTTGTTCGTTAGAGCCGCGAGCACCAGAGTCTAACATCATATATACAGGATTAAATCCTTGTCTGTCAGATTTCAATGCATCAATAACGGTTTTAGTAATTTTTACATTGGCGTGTGTCCATATATCAATAATCTGGTTGTATCTTTCTTTACTTGTAATAAATCCCATATTGTAATTAGCCACTACCTCCTCTACTTTCTTTTTGGCTTCTTCTATAATTTCTTTTTTCTTTTCAGGCGTTGTAATATCGCTTAAAGTAAATGATAATCCACCAAGAAAGGCGGTCATAAATCCTAATTCTTTAATATCATCAAGGAACTGGGCGGTTTTTGCCATTCCTACTTTCTTTAGTACATTAGAGATAATATCTCTTAATGATTTTTTAGTTAATAAGTCGTTGATATATCCTGCTTCTTTAGGTACTCTTTGATTAAATCTTACGCGTCCGACAGTAGTATCTATTACTTTTGTCTTTAATTCACCATTTTCCAGAAAGTTATCTATTTTAACTTTTATTTTTGCATGCAAGTCAACTTTTTCTTCAGCGTATGCTATTTCTACTTCTTCAGGGTTATAAAATACTTTTCCTTCTCCTTTTATTTTTTCTTGTTTGGCAGAGGACTTTTCTTTGGTTAAATAATAGAGTCCTAAAACCATATCCTGAGACGGAACGGCAATAGGTGTTCCATTAGATGGGTTGAGGATATTGTGAGAAGAAAGCATCAACATCTGTGCTTCTATGATAGCGGCACTACTTAATGGTACGTGTACTGCCATTTGGTCTCCATCAAAATCGGCATTAAATGCTGTACATACTAGTGGGTGAAGTTGAATGGCTTTTCCTTCTACTAACTTGGGTTGAAATGCTTGAATACCTAAGCGGTGCAAAGTGGGTGCGCGGTTTAATAATACAGGGTGTCCTTTGAGTATATTTTCCAGTACATCCCATATCACAGGTTCTTTTCTTTCTACTACTTTTTTAGCTGATTTTACTGTCTTTACCACGCCTCTTTCTATCAATCTTCTGATGATAAATGGTTTAAATAACTCTGCTGCCATATCTTTTGGCAAGCCACATTCGTGGAGTTTCAATTCTGGTCCTACTACAATTACTGAACGCCCTGAGTAATCTACGCGTTTGCCTAATAAATTTTGTCTGAACCGTCCTTGCTTGCCTTTTAGGGCATCTGACAGAGATTTAAGTGGGCGGTTGTTATCTGTTTTAACGGCTGTTGCTTTTCTTGAGTTGTCAAACAGTGCATCTACTGCTTCTTGTAACATTCTTTTCTCATTTCTCAAAATCACATCGGGCGCTTTGATTTCAATTAATCTTTTCAAGCGATTGTTACGAATAATAACACGGCGGTACAAATCATTGAGGTCTGCAGTAGCAAAACGTCCTCCATCCAATGGCACCAGTGGTCTCAGTTCTGGTGGGATAACGGGCAGTACCTTTATGACGGTCCATTCTGGTCTATTTTCTATTCGTTGACTGGCTTGTCTAAATGCCTCTATTACTTGCAATCGCTTTAATGCTTCCTGTTTTCTTTGTTGAGAGGTTTCTTTTGAAGATCTATCTCTTAATTCATAGGAAAGTGCGTCTAAGTTAATTCTTGCTAATAAATCATGGATAGCTTCTGCTCCCATTTTAGCAATAAATTTATTGGGATCATGGTCGTCCAAAAGTTGGTTTTCTTTTGGTAGTTGTTCTAATATGTAATAATATTCTTCTTCGCTTAAAAAATCAAGGTATTCTACATTTGGTTTGTCAGCTATGGGGACATTGACAGCTGCACCTGGTTGTATAACTACATATTTTTCATAATAAATAATGCTTTCTAATTTTTTCGCGCTTAATCCTAATAAATATCCAATTTTATTTGGTAAAGCTCTAAAATACCATATATGTACTACGGGTACAACGAGGTTGATGTGTCCTACTCTTTCTCTTCTTACTTTTTTTTCTGTAACTTCTACCCCGCATCTGTCGCATACGATACCTTTATATCTTATTCTTTTGTATTTACCACAATGGCATTCATAGTCCTTAATAGGTCCAAATATTCTCTCACAAAACAGTCCATCTCTTTCGGGCTTATAGGTTCTGTAATTGATCGTTTCGGGTTTTAAAACTTCTCCTGAAGATCTTCTTAAAATTGTTTCAGGAGAAGATAAACTGATAACTACTTTGGAGAAGTTGGCTTTTTGTTTTACATTTGATTTGAGTGCCATATATTTAATTTATGTTTTTAGTTTATTATGGTAATAAAGTTTTGAAGATAGCAGGGTTTTATTCAAGATTAACATCCAATGTTAATCCTTTTAGTTCATGCATCAATACATTGAAAGATTCTGGAATACCTGGTGTAGGTATATTATCTCCTTTTACTATGGCTTCGTATGTTTTGGCTCTGCCTGTTACATCGTCGGATTTAATGGTCAATAGTTCTTGAAGCACATTGGCAGCACCGTAAGCTTCTATTGCCCATACTTCCATTTCTCCAAATCTTTGTCCGCCAAATTGTGCTTTACCGCCTAAAGGTTGCTGGGTGATGAGGGAGTATGGTCCTACTGAACGAGCGTGCATTTTATCATCTACAAGATGGTGTAGTTTAAGTATATAAATTACCCCTACCGTGGCGGGCTGGTTGAATTTTTCTCCTGTACCACCATCGTATAAATAGGTTCTTCCAAATTTTGGAAGTCCTGCTTTATCTGTCCATTCATTTATTTGTTCAGGTGTAGCGCCATCAAAAATAGGTGTAGCAAATTTTACTCCTAATTTTTTTCCTACCCAACCAAGTACTGTTTCATAGATTTGTCCGATATTCATGCGAGACGGCACCCCAAGTGGGTTGAGTACAATATCCACCGGTGTTCCGTCTTCGAGGAATGGCATGTCTTCATCTTTTACAATACGTGCTACGACCCCTTTATTTCCGTGTCTTCCTGCAAGTTTATCACCAACTTTCAGTTTTCTTTTTTCTGCAATATATACTTTTGCTAATTTGATGATACCTGGGGGCAGATCGTCTCCTGAGCTGATTTGATATCTTTCTCTCTTATATGCGCCTAAATATTCGTTGTACTTAATTGAATAATTATGCAATAATTTTTCTATCAGCTTATTGGTTTCTTTATCATTGGTCCAGTGTCCGGAATTAATTTCTGAGTAATCTATTCTTTCTAGTGTTTTTTGTATGAATTTATTTCCTTTAGGAATGACTTCTTCGCCAAGGATGTTGGTAACACCTGCCGATGTTTTATCTTTTACTAACTGATATAGTTTGTGTACCAGTTGCGATTTAAGTTCTTTTACTTTTTCATTAAAATCTGATTCTATTTTGTCTAATACTATTTTTTCTTCTGCTCTGGCTTTTTTATCTTTGATTACTTTGGAGAATAGTTTTCTATCTATGACAATACCTTTTACTGATGGGGGTACTCTTAAAGATGCGTCTTTTACATCGCCTGCTTTGTCGCCAAAGATGGCTCTTAAAAGTTTTTCTTCTGGTGTAGGGTCAGATTCACCTTTTGGTGTGATTTTTCCAACGAGTATATCGCTTTCTTGTACTTCTGTTCCAATGCGAATCATTCCATTTTCATCAAGGTCTTTAGTAGCTTCTTCATTGACATTGGGTATTTCTGGTGTTAATTCTTCGGCGCCAAGTTTGGTTTCTCTTACTTCCAGTGTATATTCATCTATATGAATAGAAGTAAATCCATCTTCTCTTACTGTTCTTTCTGAAATAACGATGGCGTCCTCAAAATTATAACCTTTCCATGGCATAAATGCAACAAGAAGATTTTTACCCAGTGCCAATTCTCCATTTTGAGTGGCGTAGCCTTCACATAATACCTGCCCTTTGACAATTTTTTGTCCTTTGGTAACTATTGGTTTTAAGTTGATACTTGTGCTTTGGTTGGTTTTTCTGTATTTTGTGAGTTTGTATATTTTTACGTCGTTTTCAAAGCTGGCCAATTTTTCTTTTTCAGAGCGATGATAGCGTACATGTATTTCGTTGGCATCTACATACTCTATTGTACCATCGCCTTCTGCATTAATGAGCACTCTTGAGTCC
>DAHXOV010000390.1 GCA_027364695.1 bacterium | reverse complement strand
TTTTGATTTAAGTTGTTTTATCCATAAATAACAAATCATCTTTGTGAGTGTTTTTTTTTGAATAGAGATTAGTTTTTGATAGGTTTGCTGATCCAATATATTGGGTTTAGTTTTTTCTGTCTCCATACATTATGCATTTTTTTTTTCAAATTCCTGCATTACATTGATTAGTACTTTTACACTCTCTACAGGCAATGCATTGTACAGTGATGCTCTGTATCCGCCTACATCTCTGTGTCCTCTGATGCCACTGATGTTGGCATCTTTCCACATGTTATCAAACTCAGATTCTAATAGTTTATTTTTCAATCTAAAACATACATTCATATTGCTTCTATCTTCTTTACTTATTACAGTCCCCTCAAACATACAGTTTCTGTCTATTTCTTCATATAACAATCGTGCTTTTTCTTCATTTCTTTTTTCAATGGCTGACACACCACCTATTTTTTTAATCCATCTTAATGTTAGCATGATGACATACACAGGAAAAACGGGAGGTGTATTGAACATGCTTCCTGCTTTTACATGTGTTTTATAATCGAGCATCGTTAATAAATTTGATTTACTTTTTTCTAAGAGATCTTTTCTTATTATCACCATCGTAGCCCCTGCTGGTCCAATATTTTTCTGAGCTCCCGCATATATGAGAGAGAAGTTTCTTGCATCTATTTCTCGTGAAAAAATATCTGATGACATATCACATATTAAGGGGACATTGACATCAGGAAATGCTTTGTATTGTGTACCATAAATGGTATTGTTGGAAGTGATGTGCAAGTAGTCTAAATCGTCTGGTACAATATAATTTTTAGGAATATATCCAAATTTTTTATCTTCAGAGGAGGCTATTATTTGAACATTACCGAGTAATTTTGCTTCTTTGATGGCTTTGCTTGCCCATACGCCGGTATTAATATACCCTGCTTTGGTTTTTAAGAAATTGTATGGTATCATTGCAAATTGTAAACTAGCGCCTCCACCCAAGTAAATCACTTCATATTCATCATTACTTACTTGAAAAAGTTCTAATACCAACTGTCTTGCTTCTTCCATCACTTTCTCATAATTCTTACTTCTGTGGGAAATTTCTAATAAGGATAAGTTCAGATGGTCAAAATTGATACATGCTTTTGCGGCTTCTTCTAACACCTCTTCGGGTAATATACCAGGTCCTGCACTAAAATTATGCATCTTTACATGCTTGGAAATAGGAGTGAGCATATTTAAAATTTTGCTCAAAGTTAGTAAATTATTTCTTATTGAAAATGGCTGGATAAAATGGTGATCTATTCTTAAAATAACCTCAATTCTTATCAGGATTTTTTTTGTAATACCAGGCGGGCTTACTTTGATTCCCTTTGAATGCAGCGCTGAAATACACATTTAATTTTAAGCCCACTATCATCCAATTATTCCCATTGTATTCTGCATACGCATCCATACCTAAACCTATATCGTACTTAATTTTATATATGCACTGAACAGATGAATAAAAATTCAGCCCAAAATAATTATTTTGAATGGTACTGGTAGAATCGTTCATAACGATACCTTTATAATAAGAGGTTTCATCTTTGTATCCTCCCCCATAAGTGATACCAATAGGGTTGAAAACAAAAGCAAAATGAGCATTTTCTGTTTTTGCAACAAAAGGGGAAAAATGAAAATTAAAATAACTTATCACAATATCTTTTTTATTAGGATAATTAAACGATTCTTCATATTTCATTCTACTTAAACCAAGTTGTACAAAGAATTCTTTGAAAGTATGGAAATTAAAGTTCAATGACAAACCTCGCATTAAATAGTTGATATTGTTAGAAAGATAATAGCCGGCACCCACAGTAGCAAAGCCCGCATTGAGTTTGTATATTTTGTTATCATATAAAATTTTCACAGGAACGCTATCTTTGTAAATAGTGTCAGTCTTATTTACTTGCGCAGATAAATGGATGCTCAATAGGCAGAAAAAACTGCACACTCGAATCATTTTAATATAAAAAAAATTACTCAGAAAAATTTTTTCGCAAAATAAATAAACAGAATTCACAAACACCAATTTATTGGCTCTATACCTTTGTTTTTCAAATATTCATTGGCTTTGCTAAAGTGCCTGCATCCTAAAAAACCTGTTCTTGCCAGTGGAGATGGATGCGATGCAGTAAGTATTAAATGTTTGTTCTTGTCTATTAAATCCATTTTACCCATTGCCCATTTTCCCCATAACATAAATACAAGCTTTTCTTTTTTTTTAGATATGGCTTGGATAGTAGCATCAGTAAATTTTTCCCAACCTATATTTCTATGGCTACCAGCTTGATTTTTTCGTACTGTAAGAGAGGTATTTAATAAAAAGACACCTTGTACTGCCCATCTTTCAAGCTTACCACTCTTTGGAACAGGACATTTTAAATCATCCTGTAATTCTTTAAATATATTCTGCAAAGAGGGCGGCATTTTTATGCCATCATTAACTGAAAAACATAAACCATTTGCTTCACCAGGATTATGATAAGGGTCCTGTCCTAAGATCACTGCTTTTATTTTATCAAAAGGTGTATAATTGTAAGCAGCAAAAATTCTATGTCCAGGCGGATAAATCTCATAATGCTTTTTTTCGTTTAATAAAAAGTTTTTTAGTTCAATAAAATACTCTTTTTGAAATTCTGCTGATAATACCTCTTTCCAACTTTCTTCTATTTGAGGATTGATAGTTATTTCCATTATTTTTTATGCAAAATTGAAAAAAAATTTGCTCATTATCTTTATCTTGCTTAATTTTGTCCTTTCAAATAAAAGATTTTAATATGAAAAAAACATTTTTTTATTTTTTGAGTGGGTGCATTATTCTTGCGGGAATAGCTTTTACATCGTGCAAATCACACGAAAAGTGCCCTGCTTATACTAAAAATGCTAAAGATCAAAATGTAGATATTAAACATGCATAACTTGGTTCCCCAAATACCCCTTTATTTTATTCACAAATTATTTTGGAAAAATTATTTTTTGGTAAAAAACAATTTCAATATATTAGCCGCCAACAAATTTAAATTTTAAAGTATGAAAAAAATATCAACTTTATTACTTATTATCATTTCTCTTATAGCAGAAGCGCAGCAAGACCCACAAATCACTCAGTTTATGTATTCTAAATTGATCTATAATCCTGGCTATGCAGGAACGAGCGATGCTTTGTGCGCTACGGCTCTATATAGAAAACAATGGGTAAATTTTCCAGGTGCCCCCTCTACGACGCTTTTAAGTGCTGATATGCCTGTGATGAACTTACCCATAGGAGCAGGCTTAAATATTATGAGTGATCAAATAGGCGCTATTAAAACACTCTATGCTCGTTTAGCGGCAGCATATAATAAACAAATAGGACCAGGAAAGCTGGGTATTGGAATAGATGCGGGCATACTACAGAACCAATTATCGGAAGCATGGATTGTACCTGAACCAGGCAAAGTAGATAATAGCATACCTGGTAATTATACTACAGGAACACAAAGTGTTACTAACCCGAATTTGAATAAAATGACTTACGACCTTGGTTTCGGAGTATTTTATGGAATACCTAATAAAATGTATGTGGGTTTATCATCTACACACTTACCCTCTCAAACCTTAAAATCAGGGGATGCAAAATACGTTATAGCAAGACACTACTATATAATGGCAGGTTATACATTTGAATTAAACCCATTCAATAGTATTACGCCCAATATAAATATAAAATCTGACGGTGCCACATCTATTATAGATGTCAATTTAACTTATACATATAATAATATGTTTTGGGTAGGACTTACATACAGAGCACAAGATGCCGTAGCACCAATATTGGGAGTAAAATTGTTGAAAGATAAAAGTTTGAAAATAGGAATTTCTTATGATTACACATTATCAAAGTTAAAAGGTTATACTTCGGGAACTTATGAATTAATATTGAGTTATTGCTTCAACATCAAAAAACAAAAGACACCTACGGTTTACGGAAATGTAAGATTTCTTGATTAAAATTTTTAATGTAACATAATTACCTATGATGCATTATATTATGCAAACACTTAAATTAAAATGGATATTATGAAAAAGATATTTTTCTTGTCATTACTTATAGCTATTGTAGCCGGATGCAATAAAAGAACGGCAGAAGTGGTTGGCATACAGCCACGAGAAGAATGGTATCAACCTGACCCTTATGGTATGCTTTACATTCCATTAGGAAGTTTTCACATGGGGCCTAGTGATGAAGAAACAACGATGGCACACACATCCAGAAGCAGAATGGCGTCTGTACAATCATTTTATATAGATGATTCTGAAATTTCAAACAATGAATACAGACAATTCGTTTACTGGGTAAGGGACTCTATCGCTCGTCGCTTACTTGCAAATGGCTCCAATGCAGATGCTCAAGAATATCAAATACCACAAGAAGATTTCTTAGCAGCATGGCCTGAATACAAAGGAGATCAAAACTTGCCTGAATTCTATATCAATTGGGAAACAAGAATAAGATGGGAGAGCGATGATGAAGATTATAGAAATGACTTACAACCACTCTATATACCTGAAGTGGAAAGATTTTACAACAGAAAACAAATAGATACAAGAAAGTTGAACTATGAATATTACAGAATAGACATCAGATTAGCTGCCCAAAAATCCAATAGATTTGTCCCTAATAAGTCCCCTGATGTTTGGGATGCTGCACACGAATACAAAAAAGCCGATTATGTCAATGGCATTACTCTTAATGATGGACAAACAGGACAACCAGGAACACCCACTACACCCGTAGGAGATCCTGCAAAAGATAATAAAACACTTGGTACTTACAATGTGAAAGATCAGGTATCTGTGGGTCAAGGTAATTATATTTTGAGAGAAAGAAATGGTGTAGACAGATCCGTATTTATTGTAAAAGACATCATCAATGTATATCCAGATACTTTGGCTTGGGTACACGATTATACCTATTCGTTCAATGAGCCACTTACTAATATGTACTTCTGGCATCCTGCTTATGACAACTATCCCGTAGTAGGTATCACATGGAAGCAAGCAAGAGCTTTTTCTATATGGCGTTCTTTATTACTTAATAATTACTTGGTAGGTACGGGGCAAAGCATTGTGAATGATTTCAGATTACCTACTGAAGCAGAATGGGAATATGCA
>DAHXOV010000388.1 GCA_027364695.1 bacterium | reverse complement strand
CCCTTACACCAAAGGTATGAACGCCTCCAAAGGTATTTGTTAATCTGTATGAATAATCTAAGCCTACGGTTGTTTTCTTTTCTTTGCTTATTGGCCATTCTACCGTCAATCCAGCTGTGGGTCCTGTCAGTGCTGTCATTTTTTTAGTACTATCAAAAATGTATTTTTCTGCCTGAAAACCCGTTCTTAACATCACTCTCTCTTTCCAAGCATATTCTACTCCAAGCATATAATTATCATAGGTGAATGAATTAGACAAATAGTTTGCTCCTACGGTCAATCTATGCTCACGAATGCCGTCTATGATACTATCCCTTGTAAGATTAAAATCATAGGACACACCGATGTTCATTGCCAATGGCATTTCAAAATAGCCAGATCTGTTTTGTACGGTTCGTTGATACTCAGGTGGCACTTGTGTTAACGTTTGGAGAGTGAGTAGTTCTCCTCTATACTGCATTTTAGGTCCCCAGTTTTTTATAGAAACTCCAAAGTGGACCTGCTTATACTTTCCTGTATGATATTGAATACCACCATCTATAGCTATACCTGTTGCCTGCACGCCTGGTATTCTTTCATTGACTATTTTTATATTTACGCCGCCATAAATATCGTCTGAAAACATCCGGGCATAAGACACACTCATATTTAAAAAATTGGGAGAGAAGGTACCTAATCCACCTTCAGGTTGGTCTTCTGTTGTTCTTACTAAATTCCCTCCACTGACATTCGCAAACCCCACACCTAGGACACTTACTTCTCCTATTCTTTGAGTAAAGCCCAGTGTATTTATATTTATACCTGAACCTACCAACCATTCTGTTCGTGCAAAATAAAGTTCTGTTTTTTTGGTAAAGACAGTACCAGCGACATTCCAAAATTGTGCTTCTATACCTCTTGTATTGGCTTGATTGGCACCTGCCCACCCAGCTGACCTAGCGTAAGGATTAATCAATAACTGAGTGGCACCTGCTTGTGCCGCACGCTCTGGATTACCTGCTTTTACTTGGAAAGAACAGATAAGTATTGCCCCTAATAGTATTTGATCTTTCATTTTCATCATATTTTTTAGTTTTATTTTTTTAGAATGTTTGTAAGTCATAAGGTCTTATAATACCAAACCATTTAATAATCTTTTCTCCAAATTTCGGTGATTCAACATGAATAATATACATTCCGCCTGAAATTAATACCCCGCTTTGGTTCTTCAAATCCCATTCAATATAAGGAATCCATTTAGATTGTTTAAAGTCATCGGTATAGGAATACTGATCTTCCTGATTTTCTGCATTTCTACCTAAAGTCCTTATCAAAGTTCCGTTCAGAGTATATATTTTTACAGTGCAGTCACTTGGTAAATTAGTGATTTTTACACGCGTGTCCAATCTATTTCCTTCATAACTAGAATAGCCATAATAAGGGTTGGGTACTACGCGAATTATTTCCAATGCATTTTTAGCGATGTCCTCTTTATTGGTTATCGTGTAAATATCATTTGTAGAAAATTGATACATAGGGAAATTACCATTTTGTGGTGAAGAAGATACATTTATTAAACTACCTACATTAGCTGGTAAAAGAGAGGCAAATGGATATCCTCTCCATGATGTTAATTCAGCATAATATGGAGACGAGCCCGGATTAGTATTAGTATAAAAAGTAGAATACCCATACCTGTATGGTTTTTGTACTCTAATTCTAATTTTTGCTTCCGTTGGTATCTGAGAAGGGTTTTTAAACGCATACTTGCTATTCGTTAATACAGGGATATTTACCCACATAGCATCGTTAAGTAGGCTTCTAAATAGCCTGGCTACATGATTTCTGTTGGTACCTGTAACAGGCGTATAAACAGCTTTCCATTGCGGATACAATTGTTTGCAACCATCATACCTTCCTGCTCCCACAGGAGTACCGTTTAAAGCAGCTACAGGTGGAATACTAGAAGTAGTCGTATTATATACCTCATACTTGTTATTTCCAAAAATGTATATGTAATGTCTGCCTCCAAATGGGTAGGTATATGCAGAACCAACTACATTTGCTGTAGGATTCCATATTAAATCATTTCCATTATCTGTAAAATTCCAGCTATCTTCTCCAAAAACTATATTTAATTTCTCACCTGTTTCTACATTGATAGCATAGCCTGGAAACCAGCTCATACCTTCGTTGGCTATATAATCAGCATCATTAGGATCGGTTGTTACTGTACCATCTCCTGTATTACCATCCTTATCTACTGATGGATGCTTTCTTATTTCCAATTTTAATGCTCCTCCCTCTGCTAAGTTCGGATCATCCTGCATTTCAATGACCATACATCTTGTCCATTTGCTTTTGTCAGGAGTGATAACAAGATCTATAC
>DAHXOV010000371.1 GCA_027364695.1 bacterium | reverse complement strand
GCAGTAGAAGATTTCAGAACGTTAATAGGTGCTACAGATCCTGCCAAAGCAGAAGTGGGCACCATTAGAAAAGAGTTTGCAAAATCCATAGCAGAAAATGCTATCCATGGTTCTGATAGCGATGCAAATGCAGAAGCAGAGGCGAATTTCTTTTTTTCAAAATTAGAAAGATTTTAATTTAAAAAACGATGAAGTACAGAAACGATATTATTATTTAGAAGCGAAAAGAAAAAAGATAAAATTAAAAATACAAATTATATGGAAACATTAAGTAAAGTAAAAAATGATTATGAAGAACAGTTGAGACAATGGATTAGCAAAGAAAAAGCCGCCATTGATTTGATTAGTTATGTGGGAAAATTATGGTTTGAAAAGTCGGTGGAACTCGTGTTGTTTAGAAATCAGCTGGTAGATAAAAGTTCATCTGAGATCATGCAATTACACTTATATGCAAAAGATTTTGTAAAAAAGCCTATTACGGTAGAAGATACAGCAGAATTAGCGAGGTGTATTTATGAGTCAGATATATGTCCATCAAGAATAGATATTGGGCGATTGGCTTATGAATGGCATCAGGAAAAGGAGCAATATACTTCGTATGCTGATTTTTTGAATAAGAAATTAGCGAACTTTATAAATAAAAATCACAGCATTATCCCAAAGGATATAGTATTGTATGGCTTTGGTCGGATTGGTCGTTTGTTGGCAAGAGATTTGATATCATTGGCGGGCAAGGGAGACCAATTGAGGTTAAAAGCCATTGTGGTAAGAGGGAATGTGAAAGATGAATTAACGAAACGAGCGGACTTATTGAGAAACGATTCTATCCATGGCCCTTTTCCAGGTACCGTGATAGAAGATATTGAGAATAGTGCGCTGATTATCAATGGATATACCGTATATTTAATTGCTGCAAATAAGCCAGATGAAGTAGATTATACAAAATATGGTATTGATAACGCTCTTTTGATTGATAATACAGGTATGTTTAGAGATAGGGAAAAACTATCATTGCATTTGAAAAGCAGAGGTGTTTCAAAAGTATTGCTGACAGCCCCCGGAAAAGGCGATATACCAAATGTGGTATATGGAATTAACCACGATCAGTTGTCCCCGAAAAATGAAAAGGTTTTCTCAGCAGCATCCTGTACTACGAATGCGATTATGCCTGTTTTGTATGTATTGGACAAAGAATTCTGCATAGAAAAGGGTCATATAGAAACAATACATTCTTATACGAATGATCAGAATTTACTGGACAATTTTCATAAGAAATACAGGAGAGGACGTTCTGCTCCCTTGAACATGGTAATTACTGAAACAGGCGCAGATAACGCATTGAAGAAGATATTGCCACAGCTTGCAGGTAAGTTTACTGCCAATGCGGTAAGGGTACCCACACCTGATGGCTCTTTGGCTATTATCAATGTACAATTGGGATGTGAGGTGGATAAAGAAATCGTAAATAAAGCCGTAAAGAAGTATGCGCTCTCAGGCAATTTAGTAGAGCAAATTAAATATGAATTTTCTAATGAGTTGGTGTCTTCTGACATTATAGGTAATTCTTGTCCTGCTGTATTTGATAGTCAGGCAACGCAAGTTTCACCAGATAAAAAGAGTGTGGTAGTATATGTGTGGTATGATAATGAGTATGGGTATAGCCGTCAGGTAATTAGATTAGCCAAACATTTGTGTGAAGTAAGAAGGGCTGTATATTATTAGCAGTTAGAATTTGAATAAGAGCAGAGTGGAAAGGTAAAAAAGAATATTTTTGTAGAAAGGAAAGATGGATAGGGAGATTTTATTTTACCATTTGTATGCTTTGATAACACAGGTGGATATATATTAATTTTTTATTTTTAAATTGCCTGCACTATTGATATAAAATCGCCGATGGGTACATATTTCGCCTTGTTTGATTGTTTATTTATCAAGATATATTTCAATTTTTTATTTATGCTGAATGAAAGACAATTTGTCATTTCACCTCATGGAACTTATGAGTTCATTATTTCTTCTATTTCCCCGGTTTCTATAGGGATATTTTGCATGAGATTAAGTTGCCCATTTTGAGTAATGAGTATATTATCTTCTAAACGAATGCCTAGATTTTCTTGTGGTATGTAAACGCCTGGTTCGCAAGTGAAGACCATACCAGCCTGCATAGGTTCATAAAAGAAACCTACATCGTGTACATCTAATCCTAAAAAGTGAGAAGTACCGTGCATGAAGTATTTTTTGTATGCGGGATTTTCGGGCATTTGTGCTTTTACTTCTTTTTTTGTCAGGAGTTTCAATTTCAACAGTTCTTCTGTCATCATTTTTCCCACTTCTTGGTTGTATTTTTCAAAAGTCATTTTTGGTCGTAGTAATTTTGTAGCTTCTTTAAGCACAAACAGAACGCTGTTATATACTTCTTTTTGTCTCTTTGTAAATCTACCATTGACAGGAATGCAACGGGTCATATCGCTGGCATAATTGGCATATTCGGCAGCGGCATCTATGAGTATTACATCGCCGTTTTTACAGACTTGGTTATTTTCGGTATAGTGTAGTATGCAGGCATTTTTTCCTGAAGCAATGATGGGTGAATAAGCAAAACCCCTGCTGCGGTGTTGCATGAATTCGTGAGTGAGTTCGGCTTCTATTTGATATTCCTGCACACCGGCTTGGACAAATTGGAGTATTCTTCTAAATCCTTTTTCGGTAATATTGCAGGCGTGCTGAATAAGTTCAACTTCAATAGCACTTTTGATAGCACGAAGTTTGAACAGAACAGGAGCGCTTCTTTTATATTTATGTAATGGATATTGTTGCATTATTTTTTTGTTCCATCTGTCTTGTGCTGTTTCTGTTTCAATATATTTTCTGAGATGTTCATTGGTATTAAGGTAGATATGTTCTGCCTGATATATGAGTGTTTTTAGTATTTGTTCAAACTGGTGTGTCCAGTAAATGGTAGAAATGCCACTGATTTCAGAGGCTTTTTGTTGGTTCAATTTTTCTCCCTCCCATATTGCAATGGTTTCGTTGGTTTCTCTAACGAATAATATTTCTTTGTGTTTGTTATCTTTTGCATCGGGGAAAATAATGAGGATAGTTTCTTCCTGATCTATTCCTGATAAGTAGAGAAGATCCGAGTTCTGTTTAAAGCCCATCGCTCCATCGGCATTGGTAGGCATAATATCATTGCTAAAGAAAATGGCAATAGATCCTGGCTTGATATGCTCTTTGAAATTTTTTCTGTTTTGAATAAATAGTTGTGACGGGATCTTTTGATAGCGGGACATAAATTAATTTTGGCTGAAAGTTAGTGAAAAATAAAGATTGTGTTTGATAATAAAGGTATTTCATCAAAATAATTGGTCTCATTTATAGAAGGGAGCTAATGGATTGTACCATTTGTAGAATAATCACAAAAAAAAGAATCTTTATGGTAGGAGTAGACAGGCGGCTGCTAAAAGCAGCCGCCTGTCTGTGATATAAATCTTAAAAAAGTACGGAATGAGCCATTATGAAAGGGTAGATTTTAGATTAGATGTGTATCTTTAGAGCAGCAAAAATATTTCTTCCAGGGCTATTGATTCCACTGGAAAATGTGCGATATTGGGTATCAAAGATGTTATCAATACCAAATTGTAGAGAGCCGTATTTCCAAAACATCCATTGAAGACGGAAATTAAGTGTCAACCATGCTGGCATACCCGTAGGAGTGGCATATTGGAAATTATCTTCGCCCAAAAGGTTGTAATTAGACAGGTCCTTTTTCCCATTGAATACAGCAAATACATTGAGAAGTAATTTTTGGTTAGGCTGATAGGCAAAAGATATTTTTGAGAATACGGGTGGAATATGGTCAAGTGGATAATCTGTGCTATCTGTTTTTATTCTCCCATAAGTGTAATTGAAGCTCAGTGAAAGAGTGAAATATTCGTTGAAAGAGGATTTGAGTTGAGAAGAAAATCCGTAGATGTAGGCACGTTGTTTGTTTTGATTGGCAAGTACCTGACTTTTTACGCCGTTATACATGATGGAATCTTGCCCATTGTATTGGAATTTGTTGGTAATAATAGCATCAAAAATTTGAGTGTAGAAGAGGGTATTTTCAAACATGGACTGGTTACCGATAAATTTAGTAATGTTCATTTCTTCTGTCATAGTTTTTTCAGGTTGAATATTAGGGTTAGGGACAATGACAGCACCAGCTTGTGTATCAAAGACTTTTCCGAGGTCATCTATATTTGGCACTCTGAAGCCCGATGAGATGAGAAAGGAGAGTTTCCATTCGTTGTGGATGTTATTTATTATACCTATGTTTCCTGAGTAAGTCAGATTGTTTTGTTTGGCTTCTCTGAATGGGAATTTGAAGAAGGTGGTATCTTGGAATGTAGCGTACAGATTGGTATAGCCGAAGCGGATACCATCTACGAGGATAAGATTATTTTTATTGATAAACCATTTGTGTGATAGGTAAAATGCTGCCCAGTTCATTTGATTAGATCCATCAGGATATCTTGTACTGTATGGTTTTTCTGTATTGGCAATGATGTCTTTTTCTGTGGCGGTAGAAATAAGGGTGTTATATTGAGCATCTATGCCGTATTGAAGGTGGTGATGATTTAACTTTTTGAGTACATCAAGGTTCAAACCATATACATTTACATTTTCTGTTTGATTTTGCAGTTTAGGAGAATTAAATCTGCGGGTATGTCTGCTCTCTTCTATGTTTTGATAATTAAGTGTTAGCTGAATGTTATCAGACAGGATAGTAGGTTTTGTGAAATTGAGATGATAAGCAGTAAGGAGTCTTTTTTGAGGTCCGTAATACCATTCTGCAAATTTTAAATTGCTGCCTGAGTATTCTGTTAATCTATCGTATCTTGGAATATTGGAAGAAGCAGAGTATTGTATGTTAATGCTGTGTTCTATGTAATCATTTTGCTTGTACAGGAATTTTTGTACTAAGTCATATTGTGAATAGCCACTTTGTACTTGTAGGAATTTGTCAGAATTTTTCATCATTGAATCTTTAGTACCAAATGTTTGTACGAAATAAGGTCTCGGTCCATAAGCGTTGTTGTAAAATGGGTTTTGGTTTTCACCGCTTCTGAGATCATTAAATTTTGAATAAGTGAAGGATGTGAAAGAAGCAAATTTTTTAAGCCCTATATTAAAGTCAATATGATTGGTATTTTCATTATTTACAGTACCGTAACGACTAAAAGCATTGATTTTTAAGTTCATATTTTGAGTGTCGTTGGCGAGAACAGGTTTTTTGGTATATAGGTAGAGTACTCCACCAAGCGCATCACTTCCATAGATGGTAGAGGAGGGTCCGTAGATAATCTCTGCCTTTTCAAAAGAGTTATTATCCGTAGTAATAATATTTTGTAAATGACCGGCTCTATATATCAGATTGTTCATTCTTATGCCATCTATGACGAGGAGCACTTTATTGGCTTCAAATCCTCGTATAACAGGGCTTCCGCCGCCTTGTTGGCTTTTTTGCACAAAGAGATTTCCTGAGTTTTGAATAAGGTCGGCAGTAGTTTGAGATTGGAGGTGGTTTATTTCTTCTTTTGAGATAATGGATATTTGTTGGGCTGTTTCTTTTTTCTTTTCTGATATTCTGTTGGCAGATATTTCTATTTCCTGCAATGTGTCAATTTTTTTAGTCTCCGAATTATTTTGTGAAAAAGAGTTTTTAAATATAATTAAAAGTAAAACAGAGCTTGTTATTTTCATTGTTTTCATAGAATATTTTTTTATTGGTGAATGAAAAATTTAAACACATCTTTGAGTTGCGCTTATTTTGAGGCAAAATCAAAGCGTATTAAAAATAGTGCAATAATGAAATGTAAAACTAAAACGAAATCTGCCTTTTAGGTGGAGGAGACGGGATGGTGAGGTATATTAAAGGAACAAAAAAAGAATAAAGAGAAGTATATGTGTAAAGCAAATGGAGATTGGGGCACTGAATTTTTGGAAATTGATTCAGAGATGTGCCCCACAAAAACATGTAAGATGAAAGGTCAAGGTGTTTTAATGTTTTAATGAATGAAAGCAGATGATGTATTATTTCAGTTTCTTCTTTGTCTTCTATGATATTTAATATCACCTTATTTTTAATAATTTTATAGGATACAATGTCATATAAATGATGGTGTAAGATGATTTCTTTTTTGTTAGTGAGGAGTGATTTTTTAAATTCTTCAATGCTTAAGGTTTTTTGAATGATAGGCTTGGAATAGAACTCTTTTTCAATTTGTATTTGATTTTTTTGATGGATATAAAATTGTTGAATAAGCAAAAGCAGCGGAATTAAAAGAAAGTAGATAGAGATGAGTAAAGTGAAAAATATGTAAATTGACTTTTTCATTTTGGGGGTAAGTTAATAAATGGTTCTTTTATTTGATAATGTTTTTTTGCGTATTCAAGTAGTAAGTATCACATTTTAATAAGTAATTGAAAAAGACAATCTTGGTATTTCGGTAAAATTGCCTTCCTGCAAAAAAATAAAATCCCATACCCACGCGCATATAATAAATAGCCGCCTGAAAAAATTTAATTAGCGCACTTTATTTCAAATTTTTATACTTAACTTTACGCAAAATAAAAAATTACACTTGTAATTTGAATCTTTATCTATTATGCATCTCACCCCTTAAACTTTATTATTTATGAAAACATTTTTATTTATTGCTGCAATAACATTCACCTCTGATATTTACTCACAGGTTGTTTATAGTTGTCAATACAAAAGCGATGCTGATGTTAAAGTTTATGTTGCAAAATATAAAAGCGATGCAGATTTGGTAGTTTACAAATGTCAATACAAAAGCGATGCGACAGGTAATAATGGACTTTGGTATTTTGCTGAATATAAAAGTGATGCAAAAAAGAAAATTTATTTTGTAGAATATAAAAGCGATGCAGACATTGTCATTTACTTTTCAGATTACAAGAGTGACGCAGGCTGGATAAAAAAAGAAAAACAACATTTCATGTACTAATAATTCAAAACCATGAAAAAATTATTTATCGTTTCCTTCATCGTTTTTAATCATCTTGCAGGAATTTCACAAACAATTTACAGTGCTAACTCAAAATACGATGCTGATGTCAAAGTTTATGTTGCAAGTTCAAAGTACGATGCAGATTTGGTAGTTTACAAATGCCAGTCAAAATACGATGCTGATTTAATTATTTATTTTACAGATAGTAAATATGATGCTGGATGGAGAACAAACGAAAAAAAACATCTTTTATACTAATCTTCTAAATACATATTCATTATTTTTTGTAACGCTGCAGTTGAAATACCTGTATAGTAGAATCAGTAGATATAAGTATTTGATGACTGAAAAAGATAAAAGGAAATAATTGGTATTTATAGATAATATCCATTTAATGAGTGAATAATAAATTTTGCTAATGTTTATTAACGAGCCTGTTTTTATATTTATATTCAAGCCAAAATTGGGAAATGAGTTATTTTAGAATGTATTTTTTATTTGTTTTTATTTGGACATTACAGCATGGATATGCTCAAAAGAAACCAGTCACTTATAGTACAAACAATCAAAAAGCAATTAAGTATTATGAAGAGAGTAAAATATATTTTTCGCAATACAAAGACAAAGAAGCAGAGGAGTCGATTAAAAAAGCCATTGAGAAAGATGAAAATTTTATAGAAGCACATTCAGCGTATGCCCAGTTATTAGCAGGACAAAAGCGTTATGAAGAAGCAGCCGTACATTTGAAAAAAGCAATTCGTATCAATGCCGAGATGTACCCTGTGAATCATTTTATGTTAGCCAGTATATCTATGCTTGTTGGTGACTATCAAACGGCGTTTTCATCCTATCAAAAGTTTTTATCTTTTAAAAATATTCAACCCGAAATGAAAGAGATTGCGGAAAGAGAAATAAAAAATTCAGAATTTGGTATGAACGCCATACAACATCCGCAACCCTTTTATCCTGTGAATCTTGGAAATGCTATCAATACAGGGAATGATGAGTATTTCCCGTCTATTACTGCAGATGGTGAAACATTTATTTTTACCAGAAAAGTAGGGGAACAAGAAGACTTTTATGTATCCAACAAGGTAAATGGTAAATGGCAGACAGCAGTTCCTATATCTAAAATTAATTCTTATGGAAACGAAGGTGCCCCAAGTATTTCTGCAGATGGTAAGAGGATGTTTTTTGCATCATGTATCAATATAGAAGGGAATTACGGCTCTCCTGACAGAAAGGGCTATGGAAGCTGTGATATATTTTATTCTGAAAATATTAATGGAGAGTGGACAAAGCCGGTGAACACAGGTCCGCCCATAAACACCAAACATTGGGAAACGCAACCCTCTTTTTCATCGGATGGAAAGACCTTATATTTTATAAGAGGAATGGTGAGCAGAGGAGAAATTAAACAACAAGATATTTATACAGCGGTATTGAATGAAGATGGTACGTTCTCAGAACCAGTAAAATTGGACTCCAATGTGAATACGGATGGCGATGAGGAATCAGTATTTATTCATCCTGATAATCAGACATTGTATTTTTCCAGTAATGGACATGTAGGAATGGGAGGCTTGGATATATACATGAGTAAAAGACAAACAAATGGAAAATGGGGAACTGCTATTAACCTTGGATATCCTATCAACACTCATAATGACGAAAATAGTTTGCTGGTGGACCCATCGGGTAAAATTGCCTATTTTGCCAGTGATAGAAAAAACGGATATGGAGGATTGGATATTTATCAGTTTGAATTGCCTGCCCATATACGACCTGAAGTAATTACTTATGTCAAGGGGAAAGTATATGATGCTAAAAATAAGCAGCCCTTGATGGCAAATTTTGAGGTTTATGATTTGAGCACACAGCAGAAAACAGCCAATTCTTTTTCTGATACGAAAGGAGGCTTTTTGATTACGCTTACCTCGGGGAAGAACTATATGATAAATGTTCAACATAAAGGATACCTGTTTTACAGTGAGCACTTTTCATTAAAAGATATTCAGGCATCGTTTGAATACCCTTATTTTATTGATATTCCATTGATGCCAATAGATACAGGATCTGTCACTGAATTAAAAAATGTTTTTTTTGATGTAGATAAATGGGAATTGAAACCAGAAAGTAAAGCAGAATTAGATAAATTGGTATTATTTTTGAAACAAAACTCGCAAACAAAAATAGAATTGAGTGGACATACAGATAATAGCGGAGAGAAAAAGCATAATTTAATACTTTCTACAAACAGAGCCAAGGCAGTGTATGATTATTTAATCCAAAATGGAATAGCAAACAATAGATTGACCTACAAAGGATATGGAGATACACGACCAAAATTGCTCAATGATACGCCCGAAAATAAAGCAAAAAACAGAAGAACAGAGTTTAAAATTATTGCCAAGTAAAAAGAATAAATGACGGCTAACTGATTTGTTTTTTCATTGTATATTTTACATTTCTGTCTTCTAAATATTTCATTGTACACTGGAATATTTTATCATCAGCAGAGATAAGTTCGGGCGGAAATACACCTTTCTTTGTAAACCTTTTTTCTAGTATCAGATGAGCTATAGCGGTACACGCAAAGCCCGTAGTTCTTGCCATAGAAGTATAGCCAGTATTTTTATCATACTTGTCAAATAAATTGTAAGTATAAGTTACATTGGTATTATTTTCTTTTCCCTTGATGATGATGCGCATGACGGTAAATTCTTCATCATGAGGGTATAATTTCCAGTTTTCTTTTAATAGATGTGTAGTAATATCAATGGGTCTGACTTTATATTGGTGAAGTTGAATTTCCTGTGTATCAAAGAATCCGACAGATTTGAGCGTTTGAATAAGTTTGGCATGCCCCGGATAACGCAGTGTTTTTTC
>DAHXOV010000358.1 GCA_027364695.1 bacterium | reverse complement strand
CAGTATTCCTGACAAAGACGATAAATGCCCTTATATTAAAGGAAATAAGGAATATCAGGGTTGTCCACCACCTAAAATTGACGGACAAATTATACTAACAGAAGAAACAAAAGAACCCGCTGCCAACGTAAAAGTGTATCTTATCAAGCAAAACTGTGAAAAACAAGACTCTACTCTGACAAATACAAATGGTTACTTTAAATTTGAAATTAAAGATACCTCTCAGATTTACTTTATAAAGGTAGATGAAACTGAAAATATCGCCAAAGGCAAAGCAAGATTTTTTATGGCTAAAAACGATACCATAGTAAGAGTAAGCAAAAATTTGCCCTGCAATAAATTTGTATTTACCCATCTGCCTTATGAAAAATATTCATTTAACGATTTGAAAAGAGATGGTTTCTTACACATCAGCGGAAACTTTTTAATTATTGGTAATACCACAGAAGCACTAAAAAACACCAGAATAATTATTCGTAATATGGCAGGAGATATCATTGATACAGTTACAACCAACGAATTGGGTTCTTTTACTTTCAGATATTTAGACCATGAACAAAATTATTTAATTACTTTCGTAGAAAGCGATGTACGTCTCCCCGCAGGAACAAAAATTATACTTACAAATAAAAATGGAAAAGAAATTAAAAGTTTTATTTACACCCCTCATGCTCCTTTTAAATACGAACTTTTGTCTTATGATAAAATTACCCTAAAAGAACTTACAGTGGAAGATGAGGAACTAAACATTTCTATTCGTGCCTATCTTAAAGACACCCACTTAAAAGCATTTAAAAATATCAAAATTATTGCAACAGATGAAGAGAATCCTATTCAAGAAATTAAAACAGACAGCACAGGCCTATTTACAGTCAACAATATGCAATTCAAAAAAGGTATTTCTTTTATCATTCCTTCTGAGCAAACAGACAGTGTTATTAAAAAAACAAATATTATTCTAATTACTGATTCAAAAAACAGAGTAATAAAAAGATTAGTCAGAGGATTGGGTGGAGAATTTAAAATAAAATTATTAGACTTAGAGAAAACCACACTGGCACAATATCAAATTAATGATCCATGGCTAAATGTACTAAAACTAAAAAATCAAAATAGCGCAGATACTATTAAAATAAGAGAAAAAATAAATTATGCCCTGAATGCATACAAGCCAGATGCTGCAGGTATTCGCATCTTAGATAAAGTAGTTCAGATTATGAAAGACAACCCTAAACTTGTTATGACTATCTCCTCACATACCGATAGCAGAGGGAATGATAAAAACAATTTACAACTTTCAAAAAAAAGAGCAAAAATTACTTATGACTATATCATATCAAAAGGTACTGGCAGCGATAGATTATATTACATTGGTTATGGAGAAACAAAACTTCTAAATCAATGCAGAAACAACATAAAGTGTACAGAAGAACAGCACGCAGAAAACAGAAGAACTGAATTTGATATCAGAATAGAAAAAAAATAAAAAAATCCTCCTCTCTAATTACTGATCTGTACGAATTATTTATATGCTTATTACAGGTTATCAACCTACAATATAATGTAACCCAACACTTTTCTTTCTTCTCGTTGCATGTTTAGTAATCAAATACCCTATACATATCAAATTCCTCAATTCACAAATAGCCTGGCTCACTGTCGTTTTCTCGTACAATACTTCATTTTCCTGATACAACAATTCCAATCTGTCCCAGGCTCTTTTCAATCTTACTGTACTTCTTACTATCCCCACATAAGATGACATTATTTGCTGTAACTCTTTTCTTCCCTGAGTGATTAAAATCATTTCTTCTGGTTGTGCAGTGCCCTCTGCATCCCAGTCAGGTATATTATCAGGAATGGGTGTATGTTTCATCCTTTGCATACTATCTTGTGCTGCATTATGCGCATATACCAATGCTTCTAAAAGCGAATTGCTCGCCAATCTATTTGCCCCATGCAAACCAGTACTGGCACATTCTCCTATTGCATAAACCCTGTGAATAGAAGAATGTCCATTTTTATCCACTTGTATTCCACCACA
>DAHXOV010000383.1 GCA_027364695.1 bacterium | reverse complement strand
CCATTATAGTAAATAGCTGGTGATCGTCGTACTCAACTTAAAAGCCGCCGCATATACCCTTTATAGTTACTTTTTTATGCCATGTACTTTCAATTTTTCATTTAACTTTCACTTTTCTTTGATTATTTTTGCGAAAAAATAGCATGAAATACTTTTTTATGTGTTGTGTGAGCGTTTTTATTCATTCACTTTTGTATGCTCAGAATGTAGATGAAAAAAAATTATATGAGTCAGTAAAGGAAAAAATGTTGAATGAGAATTTTGAAGAAGCCCTGGATGACTTATTACAACTGTATCAAATCAACCCAAAAAATATAGAATATCAGTACAATATAGCAGTATGTTATTTAAATACTAATGTCAATAAAAGTAAAGCCATTCCTTATCTTGAAAATGTAGTGAAAACAGAAAATCATAACCCTAACACAGAATTTCTGCTAGCAAGAGCATATCAATACGCCAATAAATTTTCTGAAGCCATAGAGTATTTTCAAAAGTTTAAATTAAATACAAAAGGAAACCCTGAAAATCTAAAGATAGTGGACCTAGAAATACAACACTGCTTTAATGCAAGAGAACTGATTAAATTTCCTGTGAACATAAGCTTTCATAATTTGGAAAAAAATATCAATAATGAGTATGCCGACTATTATCCATTTGTAGATGAAAGAGAAAACTTTATAGTGTATAATTCCAACCGACCCGTAGATAAAAAAGCAGATAAAATGCTCAATGGGCAATATCAGAATTGTATCATGGTATCAAAAGTTGTCAATGGAGAATATATGGAAGCCTCTGTATTGGGAGAACCCGTGTGTAAGGGTAATAGCGGAGAAGAAATAGTGGGAATGAGTTCTAATGGAAGGACTTTAATTATTCATAAAAACGGGAAACTATACTTCAGTAAAATGAATGATATGGGACTATTTCAGAAATTAGAACCCTTGCCATCATCTGTCAATAGCAATGGAGATGTGATAGCCGCATCTATCAACAATGACGGCACAGAAATATATTTTGCAAGTAACAGAAAAGGAGGATATGGTGGCACAGACTTATATGTATGTAGAAAATTAGACAATACTAAATGGGCAGCACCAGAAAACCTTGGATCTGCTATCAATACTGAATATGATGAAGATTTCCCCAACCTATCCTCTGATGAAAAATATCTTTATTTCAGTTCAAAAGGACACGGAAGCATGGGAGGATATGATATCTTTAGAGCCAATAAAAATCCTGAAACGAATAAGTTCGAAAACTCTAAAAACATTGGTTATCCTATCAATACCTCTTATGATGATATGAATTTCAGAATATCAAAAACCGGAAAATACGGCTACATTGCAAGCATCAGAGGAGGCGGAATGGGAGATTATGATATTTACAGAATCATTTTTAACGATGAAGAACTCGAATTTACACTAATCATTGGAGAAATAAAATCCAAAGAACCCATCAATGATTACAGAGATGTGCATATACAAGTGATGCAATTAAATAACGGCGAATTAATCGGCAACTATATTCCAAACCCTAATACAGGTAAATATGTAATGATATTGTCACCTGGAAAATATAAATTAGTAGCAGAACACCCCGATTTCAAAACCTATGAAACCACTCTTGAAGTATTTGACAAAACTTCTTATCAATCAGAGATGACACATCACATTTATCTTAAAAAATAATATTCACCATGATACATAATTTATCTCTTGGACCATCTATTATTAATCAATACATTGCAGAAATAAGAGACAAAGAAATTCAAAAGGACAGCTGGAGATTTAGAAATAACTTGGAAAGAATAGGACAAATCATTGCGCATGAAATATCTAAAGAGTTAGAATATACCTCTATTCCTGTAACTACACCTTTGGGCATAGCAGATGCAAAAGTATTATCACAACGACTTATTATAGGCACTATCCTACGGGCGGGCTTACCACTGCATCTTGGCTTACTCCATGTATTTGACAAAGCAGAAAGTGCTTTCGTAAGCGCTTATCGCAGGCATCATAAAGATCACTCATTTGACATCGCAATAGAATATGTGTCTTGCCCGTCATTACAAAATAAAACACTTATCTTGTGCGATCCAATGTTGGCTACAGGTTCTTCTATGACTCTTACTTATAAAGCATTGTTGCACAAAGGCATGCCTAAACATACACACATCGTTTGTGCTATAGCAAGTAAACAAAGTATTGATTACTTAAAAAAAAATATGCCTGATACCAATTATACACTATGGTGTGGTGTTATAGATGATGAACTTACCTCTACCGCTTATATCGTGCCAGGTTTGGGAGATGCAGGGGACTTGGCTTTTGGAGAAAAATTGTAATAATGTTCTTTCAACCCACCCATTTACCTGCCCCAAGTAAGTACTTTGATACGCTGGTTATAAATTATCTCAGTAATAATGAACATCTGAAAAATTTATTTAAATACAGCCCTGATTGGCAAGGATTATTCAGAGTGATAGAGGATATTCAAAAAATAAACTACAACAGAAAAGAGTTAAAACAGATATTATTACAACAGTCTCAAAGAGTTACTAATACCTCAGAAAAAACCATCAACAATATCAACTTATTAAGTGAAAAGAACAGCTATACCATTACAACAGGTCATCAATTGTGCTTGTTTACAGGTCCTTTGTATTTTATTTATAAAATAGCAAGCCTTATTCAATTATCCAAACAATTTAAAGAACAACTTCCTGACTACCATTTTATTCCAGTATTTTGGATGGCAACAGAAGATCATGACATGGAAGAAATCAATCATTTTTATTACAAAGAAAAAATTATTAGGTGGAACAGGGATACAGACAGAAGTCCTGTATTTTCAATAAATACAAATGGTCTAAGCGATGTTTTTGAAGAGATAAAAAACAATAAAATTTTATCCGAAGATGACTTGAACTTATTTTTTACTGCCTATCTACATCATAATAATTATGTAGATGCCACCCGTTATTTAGTTAATCATTTATTCGGACACGAGGGAATAGTTATTATAGACGCTAATGAGAAATACTTCAAACAACAATTTCAATCTGTTTTTCACAAAGATATTTTCGAAAACTATACTTACCATTCAATGATGGCAAGTACTGATAAACTAAAAAATCAACATTACAACATTCAAGTTAATCCAAGGGAAATTAATACTTTTTTAATCTACAACCATCAAAGGCATTTGGTTCAAAAAAAAGAATCATATTACCTATTAAAGAATACAGATGTTATTTTTTCTCAATCAGAACTTGAAGAATATTTGAAAACACATCCTGAATATTTTAGTCCCAATGTATTATTGCGCCCATTGTATCAGCAAACCATATTGCCAAATATAGCATACATTGGAGGTCCCGCAGAAGTAGCATATTGGTTAGAACTATCCAATTCTTTTGATGCATACAACATATTATACCCTATCATTCTTCAAAGACCTGTTATTTTTCTTTTACCAACAAACATTCAACAAAAAATAAATAAACTACATCTCTCAATACACGATATTTTTACAAAAGACAAAGACAAAATAATAAAAGACATATTGGATAAACAACACATGAGTATAAGCTTAGATGAACAAAGACAGGACATTAATAATATCTACGAAAAGATAAAAATACAAACAGAGCGTATTGATAAAACATTATTGCCATTTGTCAATGCAGAATTAACAAGAGCATTAAGAGGAATAGAAGCCTTAGAACAAAAATTAAATAGAACGATTAAACAAAAAAATGAGATAATTGTAAAACAAACTGAAGATATTTTTACTACCTTTTTCCCAAATAACACCATGCAAGACAGAATATGGAATGCATCTTACGCCCTAAAAGTGTTGGGTTATTCATCTATAAAAGAATTTATTACAAGCCTGTTACCATATTGTAAAATCAACTTCTCAGAAAAATATCAAATAACCGTATTAGAAAAATTGTAGAACATGGAATTTCAAGATCGCTTAAAATTATACATGATTGGATTTTTAGTTGGACTACTACTGGTATATGTTTTGTTTGGGAACAGAAGTTGTATTTCATTAAGTGAAGTAAAAATGAGCGAATTAAAGAATCAGAGATTGAAACTATCTGAAAATGTGAGATGTAGCTTAGAGTGTATGAATAAAACAACTGCCCAGCTGAAATCAGAATTGGAATTCTTTGAAGTAAATTTTGATAAAAGTCATCCCCGTGAAAAACCATGTAGAATATATTATTTAGAACCAAGATCGCATTTCAAAAAGTTTTATCCTTATCATTTGATTATCAAAGATTGTGATGACTTAACACTGATAACTCAAATTATTTTTCAAAATAATATCACATGTCCATGCCATTAAAAGACCATGAATACTTCATTCGTGAAGCATTAAAAGAAGCAGAAAAGGCGTATAAAAAAGATGAAGTACCTATAGGAACTGTAATTGTATGGAATAATAAAATCATTGCACGGGCGCACAACTTAACTGAACAATTAAACGATGTAACTGCCCATGCAGAAATACAAGCCATCACCGCAGCAACGAATTATATTGGTGGAAAATACCTCCAAGAGTGTAGTATTTATGTTACTATCGAACCATGTCCAATGTGTGCTGGAGCTATAGGATGGGCGCAATTATCTACACTCGTTTTTGGTGCTTATGATTTGAAAAAAGGATATTCTTTATTCTCAGAAAATATATTACATCCAAAAACTCATGCTGTAAAAGGAATTCTCGCAGATGAGTGCAAAGAAATTATACAAAGATTTTTTATTGAAAAAAGAGGAAAAAACATACTTTAATATATTTAAATAACATACTTATAAAATAATGAATATACAAGTTCCAAAACATACTTCAATTTTGTTGAGCCGTACAGATAGTATTGGAGATGTGGTACTTACGATTCCCCTTGCTGCTGCCTTGAAAAAATACTTCCCTGACAATAAAATTATTTTTTTAGCGGATACTTACACAAAACCCGTATTGCAATATATTCTGGATATAGATGAAATACTTGTATATAATGAAATAAAAAAACTAAGTAGAGCAGAACAGCAGGAAATTTTACACCCATACAATATAAGTACAGCAGTAATGGTTTTTCCTACTTACGAGATAGCAAAATTTTTATATCGCATGAAAATACCGTACAAAATAGCCACCTCGCACAGATGGTATAACTGGTTATTTTGCAATCAACGGATCTCATTTAGTAGAAAAAAATCCGATTTACACGAAGCCCAGTTAAATTTTAAACTGCTCCAACCATTAGGAATAAAAGATATTCCAACATTAGATCAATTAAAAACTTTCTATCATCTAAAACCAATCTCCCCCTTGCCCGATCACATTTATCATTTAATAGATAAAGATAAATACAAAATCATTTTACATCCAAAATCAAAAGGAAGTGCCAGAGAATGGGGGATTCAAAATTATATTCGTCTAATAAAAAAATTAGATAAATCAAAATTTCAGATTATCATTACAGGAACGAAGAGCGAAGAAAACGCGCTGCAAGAAATTTTTTCTGAATGCCCCGAAACATTGAATATGGTGGGTAAAACAAATTTAACTGAACTAATTTCTTTAATCAATAACGCTGACGCTTTGATAGCGGCAAGTACAGGAACCTTACATATTGCAGCTATGTTAGATAAACACACCATTGGACTCTTTCCATCCATTCGCCCTATGCACCCGGGCAGATGGGCGCCTATTGGTAAAAATACCCACATCTTGTATGTGGATAAATATTGTACAGATTGTAAGAAGGATACTTTGTCTTGTTCGTGCATCCAGTCCATATCTCATCAAAATATTATTCAGATAATAGAAAAAATTTTTACAAATACAAATAATTATGCATAAATACTTTAATGATAAAGTAATATGGATAACAGGCGCTTCTTCAGGAATAGGTGAAGCGATGGCTAGATATCTGATCCGCTATACAACCGCTCGCCTTGTTTTGTCTGCAAGAAATGAAAATAAATTAAAAAACACAGCAGCATTGTGCAGTGACGAAAAAAGAATTTTAGTATTACCCTTTGATTTAGCGTCTGATTTTTCAGCAGAACAATTGGTGCGCGTGATCATTCAAAAATTTGGAAGAATAGATATTTTAATCAATAATGGCGGAGTAAGTCAAAGAACACGAGTGTTAGATGTATCAGAAAATACTGAAAGACAACTATTTGAAATAAATTATTTTTCTTATGTGAAACTTACACGAGCGGTATTACCATTCATGTTGCAGCAAAAGTATGGACATATAGTAGTAATGAGCAGCATAGCCGGTAAATTTGGGTTTTATCTGAGAAGCACATACAGCGCAGCAAAACATGCATTGCACGGTTATTTTGAAACACTAAAATTAGAATATGAAAAGGAAAACATATTTGTAACTATAGTATGTCCTGGCAAAGTAAAAACTGATATTTCTTTAAATGCTATATTGTCTGACGGAAAAATACACAGTCAGATGGATGCAAGCCATCAAAATGCCATCAGCGCAGAAAATGCAGCAAAAAAAATACTGCAAGGGATAGCTCAAAAAAAAGAAGAATTCTATGTAGGCAGAAAAGAAATTTTAATGGTATATATCAAACGATATTGCTCAACATTATTTAATTGGTTCATTCGCAGACAATCTCCCTACTGAGAAAGAGAAAAATGCCTGTTACAAAAAAAGTATTCCTGTTTTTGTGAATTAGAGAATACAATAATAGTCTTGTGCTTAGCAAATCTTTCAATCATATCAACATACCATTGTATAGAAAAATTATCAAGGTTTGAAATGGGCTCATCCAAGAGCAATACAGGAGCACTATCAGCAATGGCAAATAACAATTTGGTTTTTTGTTTCATACCACTTGAAAACTGCTTAATCGGCTTATGCAGATGTGCGGTAAGATTTAGCAAATCCAGAAAATCCTTCTTCCCTACTTGAAACTTTCTAAATACATACAAATGCTCTATAAGATCTAACATAGAAAATTCTTCTATCATACTCATATATGGTGCAGCTACACTGACATGTTTATGCCAATATCTTTTTTCAATAAAATGATCATCAAATCTATAATCTACCGTCCCTGACGTAGGAGATACCAAACCAATCATGATTTTCAATAATGTAGATTTTCCTGATCCATTATTTCCTGTAACTACTATTTTATCCTCCGATAATATATCTAACTCAATATCTTTATATAACAAATGATGATTAAATTTCTTAGAAACAGACTTAAGATGTATAGACAAGTTACTCATTATTATTTAATACTTCATATACCTTTAATAACACCATCTTTTTGAATACGAATAAATTCCAATATCTCTCTCTTAAATGTGGAATCACTCACCTCTTTTTCCACAAATTCCAGGGCATTCTGCAAGTTATGCCCCTTTACATAAATAATTCTGTATATATCTTCTATATGTTTAATTTGTTCAGATGTAAATCCTCGCCTTGTGAGCCCAACAGCATTTATGCCAATATATTGTAGCGGTTCTCTTGCGCATCTTACATAAGGCGGTACACTTTTTCTGATAAGAGACGCGCCTGCTACAAATGCATGTTTACCAATAGTAATAAATTGCTGGGCTGCACTCATCCCTTCTATAATCACATAATCTTCTATCTGAATGTGCCCAGAGAGAGCCACGCTGTTGGCAAGGATAACATGGTTTCCAACGATACAATCGTGTGCAATATGTACATAAGACATGATCAAACAATGATCGCCCACTTTAGTAATCATCTTATCCGATGTCCCTCTATGAATAGTAACAAACTCTCTTATCGTAGTATAATCACCAATTTCTACAGTACTTTCCTCCCCCTTAAACTTCAAATCCTGCGGCTCTGCACCAATGGCAGCACCTGGAAATATCTTACAATGACTGCCAATTCTCGTATAACTCATGATGACAGCACTTGGACCAATCCATACATTGTCTCCTATAATTACATTATCTTCAATGGTAGCAAATGGAGATACAGTTACATTTTTTCCTAGTTGTGCTTTGGGACTTATACTGGCTAATGGAGATATCATACCACACTGGCTTTTGTTTGAATGTTTCGTACTTTTACAATTTGAGCGGTCATATCGGCTTCGCATACGAGTTTATTGCCTGCATACGCCCTGCCTATCATGTGGCATATACCTCTACGTATAGGTTCTGCAAGGTCCATACGCATTATCAACACATCACCAGGCACTACTTTCTGCTTGAATTTAGCATTTTCTATTTTGAGAAAATAAGTTTGATAATTTTCAGGATCAGGCATTGTCTTTAGTGCCAATATACCACCTGTTTGTGCCAATGCCTCTATGATTAAAACTCCAGGCATCAACGGCTCATCAGGAAAATGCCCCGGAAACCAGTAATCATTTATCGTTACATTTTTCATCCCTATTACATGTTCGGGTGTAAGCTCTACAATTCTATCCACCAATAAAAATGGGTGCCGATGCGGTAGAATATTCATTATTTCTCTTACATCTATGAGAGGATCCGTATGAAGATTTATTTTTGGGAAGTATTGCTCCTTCTTTTGCTTTTTAATCCGATCTTTAATTTTTTTTGCAAACTGTGTATTACCATAATGTCCTGGTCTTGCTGCAAGAATATGTATTTTCATGTGTTGTCCAACAAGTGCCAGATCTCCTACAATGTCCAACAATTTATGCCTTGCAGGCTCATTATAAAAATGTAATTTGGTATTGTTCAACACTCCTTTACCTTTTACTTCCACGTCTTCTTTATGAAAGACTTTTTTCAAATAATCAATTTTCTCTTTTGGCAATTCTTTATCTATCAGCACAATCGCATTATCCAAATCGCCACCTTTAATTAGATTATGTTTAAGCAATGCCTCTAATTCGTGCAAAAACACAAAAGTTCTACACATTGATATTTCAGGAGCGAATTCTTCTCTTCTATAAATACTCGCATGTTGAGTACCCAATATTTCACTATTGTAATCCACCATGACAGTAATTCTATAAGTATCTTGTGGCACAGCAAGCATTTCAATCTTCCTCTCTGTACATTCATAAGTAAGGTTTTCTTTCAGTTCAAAATACACTCTTTCTTCATCCTGTTCTACAACACCTGCTTTTTGCAATGCTTCTATAAACAGCTTAGAACTTCCGTCCATAATAGGAATTTCAGGTCCATCCACCTGTAAAAGACAATTGTCCAGATCCATTCCTATCAATGCTGCCAACACATGTTCTGTAGTATGCACTAATGCATTATTCTTCCCAAGCGTAGTACCTCTTTCAGTGCTCATTACATTATCTACATTCGCTTCTATAATAGCTTGGTCAGGCAAATCAATACGTTGAAATTTAAACCAGTGATGAACAGGCGCAGGTAAAAATGTGAGCGTAACAGGCTGCCCTGTATGCAACCCAACACCCGATACACTTACTTTTTCTTTAATTGTTTTTTGTTTCTCAGCCATAGTATAAAATTAAAATATGCAAAAAACATTGAATTCAATTGCCCAAATATGCTAAAATTTTTGTTATTGTATGAGAAGAAAATTAGCATTGCAAGGGTTCCATCTACATTTCATAATCATGATTGGGCTGCTATGGGATCCTGTTTGTTGGTTGCGGCGGCTTTGCCGCCGCAACCAACAAACACACCAAACTAAAAAGTCAAAAAAAACATCTCTGCTGCACACAAAAAACAATAAAATCATAAAAAATAACAGTTCTCTTTATTATCTCCTACTAAATTACTTGCTTTGCGGTGTGCTTTTAAAACACTTACATATCCTCTACTTTAAAAATATCAATGAACGGCAACTCCATTTTTCTGGAAACATTGCCGTTATTGCTGGAAATAATGGTATTGGAAAAACCAACCTCTTAGATGCCATTTATTACTTGGCAATGACGAAAAGCTATTTTGCATCTTCAGACATACAAAATATTCAATTTAATCACGATTTTTTTATGATACAAGGAAAATTTGAAAACGACGAACAGAAATATGAAATCAATTGTAGTGTAAAAAAATCAGAGGGTAAAAAAATTAACTTTAATCAAAAAACTTATCAAAAAATTTCTGAGCACATAGGAAAAATACCATTGGTATTCATCGCCCCACAAGATTTGAGTTTGATTACAGAATACGCGGATACCCGCCGAAAATTTATAGACGCCCTTATTTCAAAATTTGATAAAGAATATCTCAATGCCCTCATTCAATATCACCACTATCTACAAAACAGAAATAAAATCATCAAACAAGGTGAAGCAGCCTATCAGCAGCAAGATTTAATAGAAATATATAATATACAAATGGCACAGTACGGTGAAATTATTCTCAACAAAAGAAAATACTTTTTTGACGAAATAACCCTCAGATTAAACGAAATATACCATCAATTGCAGGAAAGCAACGAATGCTTGAGTTTAAGGTATTTGCCTAGCGTACAAAATAATTTTCTAAAAGAACTACAACACGCCTTGCCAAAAGATATTAGATTAGGATACAGCACCATAGGTATTCACAGAGATGACTTCGAAATTTTACTCAATAATTATCCGGCTAAAAATTTTGCATCTCAAGGGCAACAAAAAACAATCGTATTTGCATTAAAATGGATAGAATTGGTATATTTATATCAAAAAACTAAAATACATCCCCTTTTACTGATAGACGATATTTATGATCATTTAGATAAACTGAGATTAAATAAAATAAAAATACTCTTGAAAACAGCCATTCCACAGCAGATATTTATCACAGATAGTAATAAAAATAGAATACAACAATTATTTTATGATCAGGATATTGAAATCGTTGAATTAGAACAAAAAACATATAAAAATATTTGAACATAAATTTTAATCTGTAATAAAACCATGATTTGGCACCTGTTAAGATACTTGTTTTCATTTTCTATACCCTCTTTTTATAGAAGAATACAAATAAAAAATCTTCATTATTTAAAAAATAATCAACCCGCCATTATTGTTTCCAATCATCCTAATGCCTTTATGGATCCTACTTTATTTAGCTACTTAACATATCCCCCAAGGGTAAGATACATGGCAAGAGGCGATGCTTTCAAACCAGGATTAATTACAAAAATACTGCAAAGTATAGGTATCGTACCCATTTTCAGAATGCAGGATGCTGGGGTAGAAGGCGTTAAAAAAAACAATGAGAGCTTTAAAGTTGTGTTTGATTTACTCAAGAAAAATAAAAAAGTAATGATTTTTGCAGAAGGAATATGCATTCAAGAGAAAAGACTAAGACCTATTAAAAAAGGTGTGTCAAGATTGATATTTGCAGCACAGCAGGAAATGACACCAAAAGATATTTTGATTATACCAATAGGCTTCAACTATTCTAATCCCTCTCAAATAGGTTCAGACATGTTTGTAAATGTAGGAGAACCATTTACCGTACAAAATAAAATGAAGGAGTACGAGCAAAATCCCAACCCAACAATGCTTTATATGATGAACGAGCTTTATCAAAAAATGCTCCCCCTCACCATAAATATTCAAAACCCTCAAAATGATGAGATATTTGAAAAAGCCCGTACCGTCTTGAACTTTGAACTGCTGAAACAAAAAAAAATAAATGCCAACCAACTCAAGCATATTTTTGTTGTGGAAAAAGAATTATCGGAGCTTATCAATGCTGCCTCAAAACATAAAGCAGAACAATTCAAAGTATTCTCTGAAAAAATAAATTCTATTTTTGATCTTATTCAAAAACATAAAATTCACATACCCACATTGTACAAATATCAATCTAATAAAATCATATTATTTTTAGAAACCATCCTGCATACTATTATTTATTTGATATATTCCACTGTATATTTTTTTGTAGTAGCCTGGATGTTTATTCCTTATTTTTTATCTAAACAGTTAACAAAAAAAATATCGCCATCTATAGAAT
>DAHXOV010000320.1 GCA_027364695.1 bacterium | reverse complement strand
CATAACCCATTCCAATGGCTTTATTTAATGATGGTGATTGAGTACCTGATGTTACTTCACCTATAATGTTTTCTTTAGAATCTGTTATTTTATAATACTGACGAGCTATGCCACGGTCTATCATTTCAAAGCCAATGAGTTTTTTAGTTACACCTTTTTCTTTTTGTTGTAATAAAATGTCTTTGGCAATAAAATTTTTAGTGAATTTTGTAATCCATCCTAATCCTGCTTCTAATGGGCTTGTATTATCATTGATGTCGTTTCCATATAAGCAAAATCCCATTTCCAAACGAAGTGTATCTCTTGCTCCTAATCCACAAGCTTTGATGCCAAATTCTTTACCTGCTTCCATGATGGCATCCCATATTTTTTCTGCATCTTTGTTCCACACATATATTTCAAAACCACCAGCACCAGTATAGCCAGTATTTGAAATAATAACATCATCAATGCCTGCCATTTCTCCTGCTTCAAAGCAATAATACGGTATTTCTGATAAGTTGGTAGTAGTAAGTTTTTGGAGTGTAGATAAGGCTTTCGGACCCTGAACAGCAAGAAGAGATAAGTCGTCGCTGATATTTTTTATTTCAGCATCAAAAGTATTATGTTGTGAGATCCAATTGAAATCTTTCTCGATATTAGAAGCATTGACTACAAGATAGTATTCATTTTCGTTCCACCGATATACAAGTAAGTCGTCAATAATGCCACCTTTATCATTGGTCATACTTGAATACTGTACTTTTTTATCAGTAAGTTTTGCCACATCATTGGTAGTCAGTAGTTGAATTAGGTCAGCGGCTTGTTTACCTGTAATCGCAAATTCTCCCATGTGAGAAACATCAAAAATTCCCACACTATTTCTAACCGTCAGATGTTCGTCTGTTACACCCGAATAAGAAACGGGCATTTCAAATCCAGCGAAAGGCACTATTTTTGCACCAAGTTGAAGGTGTTTGTTGTATAAAGAGGTTCTTTTTAATTGAGAAGAGCTAAGTGTCATGCTTTAAATTTTTGTGGTGCAATGTAGCGAAAATATACAAATTTGATAAGCGAAAAGTACTGGAAAAAGTATGATAAAAAGAGTTGGCACATACTTATTTTTAAAATAATTCGTTATATTTGCAAGCGAAAGATGAAAAAGTTTTTGTGTATATTAGTATTGGCGGGTATGTCAGTGGTTGTTTATGCTCAGTCAGGCTTACAGGCTTATCCTGCAAATATGAAGTGTGTATCTGTCATTAATTCTTCAGGGGATATTGTCATTAATTGGATACCACCTATAGACCCATTAAATCAGTTTTATACGTATGAGATTTTTCAAGCCAATAGTGGTATAGGTCCTTTTTTACTCATTACTACCATCAATAACATTGCTGTCAATTCATACACACACGTAGGTGCAGGAGGAAATACACAAAGCAGATATTATTTCATTCGCACGCGTTGGGGACCTGGCGGAACGACCGCATCGGCTATTTCAGATACTTTAAGGTCTATTTTCCTAACATTAACAGGTATTGGTGGAGGAGTAGCAAGACTTAATTATAATGACATTCATATACCGCATCTTTCTACCTCTAATCCACAGTTTGACATATACAAGAGCACGACAGGTGTTTTGCCTTTTAATTTTTTGATTAGTACGCCACAGATAAAGTACAACGATACGATAGCTCGCCTTTGTAGTGGGGTGAGTTATTATTATTATGTAGAATTGAAAGACTCTTTGGGCTGTTTTTCTACCTCTAATATGGCGAATGGGAGTTTTTTGGATAATATACCACCGCCCGTTCCTGTTTTTGATTCAGCCAGTGTGTTGTTAAATGGGCAAACTATTTTAGGCTGGGGAGTTTCAACTGCGCCAGATGGTGCGGGCTATATTATTTACCAGGTCATAAATGGTATCAATATACCTATAGACACAGTGTGGGGATTTAACAATACGAGTTATACATTTACAAATACAGCAGCTAATACTAATTCATTACAATTTGTAGTTTCTGCAATAGATAGCTGTAACAATGTTAGTATTTTAAGTAATCCTAAAAATACTGTTTTTCTTCAATCAGCCTATGATGTTTGCGCTCATAGTGTTCGTCTTCAATGGAATGCTGTTCAGTTAGAGGGAGGAGGGTTGAAGTATTACATTTATATTTCAGAAAATAGCATGCCCTTTAATTTGGTGGATAGTACCAATTCATTGTCTTATACCTACAACCAATTAAATTACAATAGCAATTATTGTATATTGATTCGTGCTAAAAGTAAAAAGGGGATTACGACTTCTTCTAATTTAATTTGTTTTAATGCTTATGGTTCGCCAGTACCCTCTTTTGCATATATCAGATATGTTACTGTAAAAGATACCAACAGTCTTTCACTTGCATTTTATGTAGATACTGCAAAAGCATCTGTGGGTATTGAGTTGATGAGAAGTAAGGATAATATAAGTTTTCAAACGGTAACTGTTATTCCCGTTTCTACCATTACTCCATCTTACTATTATGTGGATAAATCTCCTGTAATAAATACTATGAATCAATTTTATTATTACAAAGCGTATATTTTAGATAGTTGTTACAATAGGCGTAATCCAAGCAATACAAGCTAGTCCATTTTATTAAGCGCATGGAAAGATAAAATACAGTCCTTTACAGCAC
>DAHXOV010000319.1 GCA_027364695.1 bacterium | reverse complement strand
GTATATTGTTTTGTTGTGCTCTTTTTCTTAGAATTTGTAATGCCTCATTGGTAGCAATTTTGTACAACCATGTAAATAAACTACTCTTTTGATTAAACTTTTTTAATCCTTGCCATGCTTTGATAAATGTGTTTTGTAAAGCATCGTCTGCATCATCATGATCAATAACCATCCTTCTGATTTGCCAGTATAATTTTTTCTGATAAGTAGCTATTAATAATTTTAATGCCTGATTTTGTGACTCAGGATGCGCAATAAGTTGTATTATTTTTTGATCTGTTTCTGATGAATGCATAGGATATAAAAAAGGGCTATTCATTTTTTCATTGAATAGCCCTTCATGATGATTCAAGTATGTTTATGGAAGGGTTACATTACAATTTTGGTAACTGTACGCAGGTATAGATACACATACATTAAAATCGCAGGTTCCGCTGCCAAAATCAATTACTCGTGCAGGTTTCCCTGATGGAGTAAAAGTAATAGTGCCTGATTTGAACGGATGTCTATAAGGTCGTAAAATAGGGTCAGGTGTACAAGTAGCATCCCATATTAGGTTACTCATACTGGTAGTGTAGCCAACACCACTTCCTGTGGTACCCGATCCGCTGCCATTGAGTTTTAATATCACTTTGTTCCATGCTATGGGCAAATTACCTGATGGATCATACACATTAGGATCGTTTGTGTTAGTAAGTTCTGTGGTTCTGGTTGCCACCCATGAAATAGTACCTCCACCTGCAGAAGATGGTTTTATAATTTGTATATTAGCAGAGGTGGTCCATGTAATATTAGTAGTAGATGGATTGAATCCTACGGGGGTGGTATTGGTATGAGTGCGATTGATGATATTCACGGTATAACTATCTACTACATAATTTTGGGAAGTAGAGGTGATAGAAAAGCCAGGTTGTCTTGGCCATTTGGCACCATTGGTAGAGGCAGAATAGTTGTAAATAAGTTTGCCTGAACGATTCCTGCCATCTTTACCTAGACAAGGCGTGGCGCCAAAGTCAACAGTAAATGTTTTTGCAGAAGTATCTAATGTGATAGTGGCACATGGCACGGCTGCAATACCCCCCACATAAGTATTATCTGTTACTCTGTAATTGGAAAGCGTCCCGTTTTCTTTTGCTTCCATTCCCATGTTGCCAACATCGTTATTGGTAATTTCTCCTAGGTTATTGTCCTGAACATACTCATAACTCGTGTCAGGCTGTGCTTCATTTTTGTCTTTCTTTTTACACCCTGTGATAGTCATCAATGCTATCATGCCTAGGGTCAGGCTACCGATTAAAATTTGATTTGTTTTCATAACTTAATTTTTTTAGATTTTGTAGTTTGATGCAAAGTAAAAGAAAAAGTTTAAAAGAATATAAAAAAAATCTTATTACATAGATATTTTACTCATTTTTGCACACTCAAAATACGTTTTATTATGACGGGGAATATTATTTTCATTATCATCACCTTTGTATCTTTTTTTGGAATAGCAAGTATCTTCAGGTTGTGTTCAGTTCCTACATGGAAGGCTTTTATTCCTGTGTATAACTTTTATCAGCTTTCTATAATTTTAAAAAAACCTTGGTGGTGGTCGTTAATTATGCTTATCCCTGGTGTAAATTTAATTATGTGGGGGGTATATGGATTTAATACAGCACGAGCACTAAATAAAGTGAAATTATCTGAAATTTTGATTGCTTCTTTATTGCCACCTGCTTTTTTTATTCTTTTGATATTGGATAAAAACTTACGCTTTGTTGGATTAGAAAAGTATTCGCCAGAACCATCTAAGTTCATTAAAGAATGGATAGATCCTATCGTTTTTGCAACTATAGCCGCCTCTATCATACGGACTTTTTCTATTGAAGCATTTACTATTCCCACGTCTTCACTGGAAAAAACATTGATGGTGGGAGATTTTTTGTTTGTCAACAAATTGGCCTATGGTCCTAGAATTCCACAAACAGTCATTGCTTTTCCTTTCTCACATCATACTTTGATTGGCACTAATTCTATTCCTGCTTATGTAGATTGGGTAAGTTTACCATATATGAGAATACCTGTTGGTGGTGAAGTAGAAAGAAATGAAATCGTAGTATTTAATTATCCTGATGGGGATACGGTGATTCAAAATATGCAAGATATAAGTTATTACCAAGCACTGAGATTGATGGCAATGCTTATAAAAAATGAAGATAATCAGGCAAACAAAAATTTAATGGAGGAGGCGTATTATGCAAAAATGGCCTGGGATTATGTTCATAACCCCAATAATATCAACCCATTGAATGAACAACCATTTGGAAAAATTGTAGCCCGACCTGTAGATAAAAGGGAACACTATGTAAAAAGATGTGTAGCCATTGCAGGCGATACATTAGAAATAAAAGATGGAATGATTTATATTAACAGTAAAGAGCAAACAACACCCGAACATGCTCAATTTAAATACTATGTTACTACCAAAGGAACGCTCTTTGGTGAAAGAATGGAGACGAATGGAAGAATTGTATTGAGTAACTTTAAATTATTAGATGACATGGATATTTATGTCAGTGAAGGGGACTTGGTACAAACCAAATATGATACCTGCATCTATTTACTCACTATGCCTAAGCAGGTGGTTGAAAAAGTTAAACAATTAGAAGGAGTTATTCAGATAAAGAGAAAAATTGACTCAAAAGGGCAAAGAGATATAACCGTTTTTCCACACCACGAAAGATTCACATGGAACAATGACAACTTTGGACCATTGATAATCCCGAAAAAAGGAATGACCATAAAGATGGACAGCGCTCATTTTATCTTATATAAAAAAATCTTGGATACTTATGATGATTTTGGAAAAACACATCAAGTCGTGATGAAAAACGGACAAGTTTACTATGATGGCAAAACGATTGACACTTATACATTCCAACAAGATTATTATTGGATGATGGGAGATAACAGGCACAATAGTGCTGACTCTCGTAGCTGGGGATTTGTACCATTCGATCATATTGTAGGAGAACCTTTCTTTGTATGGTTTAGTATGAAATACGCAGAGAATAACCCGGTGAGTGGAAAATCAATCCTTGGTTCCTTATTCAAAAATTCTAAAGATGGAAAATTTAGATGGGAAAGATTTTTATGTTATGTAGGACATGATGGATTGGTATCTTTGAAAATACCTATACTTTCACTCATATTCGGTATTTGGGCATACAATAAGTGGAAAAAGAAAAAAACAAGCAAAAGGAAATAATATATCTTTTCTTGACTTGCTTTTTACCTTTGAATTCAATACATTTGTAATGTAATGAAAAGGTTTTTTATATATTCTTTCATTGGAATAATTTGTTTTGTCATCTTTTATTTATGCTTTGGTATTATTAAAATGCCCGCAGATGATATGAAAAATAGTATTCGGAAAGGAGATATTTTAATTTATAGAAAATTCTTGCTGTCCCCCAATCACAATGATATTACCGTTTATCGTGCCGATTATGATGAAAACGATGACACAACCACCACAAGGGCTTATTATTTTATTCAAAGAGTGATTGGCTTGCCAGGTGATAGCATTTTAATAGATAGTAATAAAGTGTACATCAATCACATATCAGAAAAAACATTGCACTCGTTTCAAAAAAATTATATTATTCAACTCACCGACTCTATTGAAAAATTTAAACATATAGATTCCCTGATTAGTGAAAGAGCAATGATTTCTAAAAAATATGAATACGCAGGAAGTTTGGCAGAAAATGCGTACTACAAATTAAAAAGAGATACCAATGTTACAGGAATATCTTACGAATTGGACAATCCTTTTATTTATGAAGATATTATTTATCCCTATAATGAAAGTATAAAATGGAATAAGCATTTTTTTGGATATTTATATTTACCAAAAAAAAATGATAAAATGATATTGACAAAAAACAATTTGAACATATATTCCCCTGTTATTCAAAAAGAAGAAAAATCATCTGACATTGAAAATGATACTTTAATTATCAATCAGAAAAAAATAACAGAGTATCCATTCAAAGATGATTATTATTTTGTAATGGGCGATAATCGCGATAATGCAATAGATAGCCGCTACTTAGGTCCTATAGCAAAAAAACATCTGATAGGTATTGTATTTTATCACTTTCATAGTAAATGAATAGACCTGTATTTAATATACAATATTTTGGAGACATCCATTATTATTACGAAATACAAAAATATTCTGATATATTCATTGAAGCGCATGAGCATTATATCAAACAAACTATCAGAAATAGAACATACATACTTACAGCCAATGGAACAATGCCTTTGATCATCCCTGTTATTCATCAAAACAACAAAGAAAACATTTCTCAAAAAGAAATTTGCTACAAAGAAAAATGGCATAAAAAACATTATACAGCTATTATCTCTGCATATAAAAATGCTCCCTATTTTGAATATTATGCCGATGATTTGTTACGATGGTTGATAAACCCAAATGAAAAATTTCTGTTTCAATTCAACTTAAATATTTTCAAAAAAATTTTATCATTATTAGATATTTATATAAACATTTATTACACATCAGAATATACTTCTTTTTATACCTGTGATTATAGAGACTACTTTAAAAAAAATATCCATTTGCCACGCCATTTAAAAATACCCTATTTACAAGTGTTTTCAGATAGATTTTCTTTTCAGGAAAATAGGAGTATATTAGACTTGATTTTTAACTTAGGACCCCACGCAAAAAACTATTTGAAAGGTGATTTTAAATTTTAACTAATTATCATTATTATGAGCAGAAAATAACATAATATGCAAAAAGTAGCAGATTTATTATTCATTGAAGAGCTAACGAATAAAGAGAACTTGCTCTACCACAAACAAAAAAATAAATGGAAAGCAGTCTCAGGTAAAGAATTTTATGCTTATGTATTTAAGTTAGCAGCCTACCTTGATTATCAAGGCATACAAAAAGGCGATAATATTTTACTCATGTCCGAAAATTGCCCTGAGTGGAATTTTGTTGATTATGCATGCCAACTCATTGGTGCTGTTACAGTGCCCGTGTTTCCAAATATATCCGAACATGATTTAAACTTTATCATTCAAGAGGCTACACCCAAAATGGTATTTATTTCAGGAGATAATTTATTCAGAAAATACCAGCCCCTCTTACAAAAATATTTTCACTCTCATATCATTTCATTTTTTGAAATCCCTGATGTAAAAAACATTTATCATATCACTCAAGATATTGATTTAAATAAAATTGAAGACAAAATAAAAAATATTTATTCAAAAATCACATCAGATGATTTGCTTACAATATTATACACATCAGGAACAGCAGGCAATCCAAAAGGTGTTATGCTCACACATGCTAATTTAGTATCCAATGT
>DAHXOV010000317.1 GCA_027364695.1 bacterium | reverse complement strand
GTGGTAGCCTTAGAATCATTGATGTAATCAACACCATTTATGCTGATTACAAACTCTAAACGATGTTCAAGATTTTCAAATGTCTTCAAACTCTCTCTGATAGTTTGGTTTTTAATTTCTGCTAATTTTGAAGGAAGTGCTGTGGCTAAGGCATTGTAAATATTATGCTTGCCTTTAAGAGCTAATTCTACTACATTCATAATGTTGGTTTTTAATTGATTTATTTGTATGATGATATGCCCATTTTCTATCCATGCTCCATCGCTGTTTAATATTTTTTCTACAGAAAATGGCAGTAACTTTGATACTATGTTTTTTTTTTCTAATTGTTGGTGTATATATGCATCATCTGCATTGTAGATGAAATAATCAGATTCTATTTGGTTTTTTATAATTCTGAATTTTGCATCGATATATTTTTTCATTAAATTATCATAGCGATTGAGATGATTGCGAGATATATTGGTAATAATAGCAACATTGGAATGAAAGGTGTAACTGCTATCTAATTGAAACGAACTAACTTCCAGTATGTACCAGTCATAGTTTTGTGTAGCTACTTCTTTCGCAAAACTCTTTCCGATATTTCCTGCTATACCTACATTATATCCTGCTTTTTTAAATGTATAATGTATCCACGATGCAGTAGTTGATTTGCCATTAGTTCCTGTTACGGCGATGATTTGAGCGTCAGTGAATCTTTGCGCAAAGTCTAATTCTGAAATGACAGGTATGTGATTACTTTTTAATTTCTGAATAAGAGGTGTATTCAATGGTATGCCAGGACTAATAATGACTTCATCGGCTTTTAGTATTTTTTCTTCTGTATGTTTGTTTTGTTCAAATTCTATATCATTTTGTTGAAGTTCATGAACGTATTCAGTTTTAATGTTTCCTGTATCAGACACAAAAACATGATGATTTTTTTGTTTGGCTAGTATGGCTGAACCAACACCAGATTCACCTGCGCCTAGTATGACAACTTTTTTATTCATTTATTATCTTAATTTTAGAGTAATAATGCTGAGTGCTGCCAGCAGAATACCTGCGATGAAGAACCTCATGACTATTTTTGATTCATGATAGCCCAGTTTCTGATAGTGATGATGGAATGGAGCCATTTTAAAGAGTCGGTGTTCTCTTGCATATTCAATACCTCTTTTCTTTTTTTGATATTTGAAGTATGCTACTTGTAGAATAACAGAAAGATTTTCTACTAAGAATATTCCACATAAGATGGGTAACAATAATTCTTTGCGAATAGCAATGGCAAAAACAGCGATGATTCCCCCAATAGTCAGACTGCCTGTATCGCCCATAAATACCTGTGCAGGATAAGTATTATACCATAAGAAGCCAATACATGCACCTACAAATGCGAATATAAATACAACAAGTTCGCCTGTATTAGGAATAAACATAATATGGAGGTAATCAGAGAAAATTTTATTTCCTGAGACATAAGCAAGAATACCAAGAGTTACGCCGATAATAGCACTGGTGCCACTTGCCAAACCATCTATTCCGTCGGTGATGTTGGCGCCGTTTGATACAGCTGTAATGATGAGAATAACAATAGGAATAAATACTATCCATCCATACTTTTCGCAGTCATCACATAACCATGAAATAAATTTTGAATAATTGAGTTCATTATTTTTTACAAATGGTATGCTTGTCTTTAAACATTTAGTTTCATTTTTTGCATAAATGGGAATGTTGATTTTTTCCTGATTTTCTGCTTTTTTATCATCAATATAAGCCCATGCTTCGTTTTGATTTGAGATAATCCTTTCTTTTATTACAACATCGGGATGGAAGTATAGCACTAAAGCAACAATGAGCCCAATACTTATTTGTGCAATGATTTTGAATTTGCCTTTTAACCCTTCTTTGTCTTTTTTGAATACTTTGATGTAATCGTCCAAAAAACCAAGTGTTCCGAGCCATAAGGTGGCGATAAGCATGAGTATGATATATATGTTGTTCAGCTTTGCTAGCAATAAAGTAGGAATAACAATAGCCGTAATGATGATGATACCCCCCATTGTGGGAGTCCCTGATTTTTGTTTTTCTCCTTCTAGACCAAGGTCTCTGATGGTTTCGCCAATTTGTTTTTTTCTAAGAAACGCAATGATTTTTTTCCCAAATATTAAAGAGATAATCAAAGAAAATATGAGTGCTAATGCAGCACGAAAGGTGATATAGCGAAACACCCCTGTTCCTATTAAATCGTATTGCTCATGTAGATATTTGAATAGGTAGTAAAGCATTGTATTAAGGGTTTAATTCTTTTAGATATTGCGAAAATTTTTGATAGTCATCAAAAGGATATTGGATGCCTTTTATTTCCTGGTATGTTTCATGTCCTTTGCCAGCAAGTAATAGAATGTCTTCGTTTTCGGAAAAATGGATGGCAGTTTTAATTGCTTCATCTCTGTCTATGATGCTGATGGATTTTCTTTTTTCAGATGGAGAGAGTCCTTTTTCCATTTGATGGATGATTTCTTGAGGATCTTCATTTCTTGGATTGTCGGAGGTGAAGATAACTTTGTCGCTGAGATGGCAAGCAATTTTTGCCATGACAGGTCTCTTTTCACTATCTCTGTTTCCTCCGCATCCTATGATGGTGATGATCCTTTGATGCGCCTGTTTTAGTTCTCTGATAGTTTTGAGGATGTTTTCAAGAGCATCAGGTGTGTGTGCATAGTCAATAATTCCAGTGATTTTATGATGATGTAGAAGTTGAAATCTTCCTTTTGCAGGATGAAGATGGCTGATATGTTTTAGAATGTGTTCTTCATTTTCATCTAAAATTCTTGCTACACTATATGCAACTAATAGGTTGTAAACATTAAACTTTCCAACAAGTTTAACCCATACATCTTTATTGTTCAATTGGATAAGGGTACCATTGATATGTTGTTCCAAAATTTTTGCTTTGAAATCAGCAAGAGATGAGATGGCGTATGTATATTTATGAGCGGATGTATTTTGAATCATGAACCACCCATTTTTATCGTCTTTATTAGTAAGAGCGAAGCTGGATCCGGAGAGCAAGTCAAAGAATGTTTTTTTGCAGTTTCTATAATTTTCAAATGTTTTGTGATAGTCCAGATGATCGTGTGTGAGATTGGTAAAAATGCCACCTTTGAAATGTAATCCTGAAATTCTATTTTGATGTACAGCAATGGAACTTACTTCTGTAAAAACATATTGACAGTTGGCATTGACCATTTTTTCCAACAATGCATTCAATTGGATGGCATCGGGAGTAGTATGTGTAGCAGGAATAGTTTGGTCTTTAATTTTATTTTCTATAGTAGATATAAGCCCACAGTTGTACCCTAATTTTGTGAACAATTGATAGAGTAATGTAACAGTGGTAGTCTTTCCATTGGTACCTGTAACACCGATGAGATTTAGTTTTTTACTCGGCTCATTAAAAAAGGCATGGGCGATATACCCAAGCGACGCTGCAGAATTATGGACGAGAATATATGTAACATGTTCATGCAGTGTTTCTGGTAGAGTCTCGCAAAGTATCGTGGTAGCCCCTTTCTGTATCGCTTCATTGATAAATTGGTGTCCGTTGGAAGAAGTGCCTTTGATAGCTGCAAATAGCGCGCAGGGAACTATATTTTTTGAATGATTGGAGATAGTACTTACAGTTATATTCTTATCTCCAATAATGTTTATTGGTGCGATGTGATGGATTATTTGTTGAAGTTGCTTCATATTTTATCTAAGGTCAGGATAAGTGTTTGTCCTTTTTGGATTTTTGTATTGGGAGATATGGACTGGTTGATTATCCATCCATGTCCTTGTACATGAACTTCCATTCCTTTACTTTCTAATACTGGTAATATCTCCTTGACAGCTATGCC
>DAHXOV010000280.1 GCA_027364695.1 bacterium | reverse complement strand
CGTGTACTTTTCTCACTATTTGTTGATAATTGAGTATTTGTTCTTCTGAAAGTATTTTATTGGATTTTGTCTGAACCTCTGTGGTGGTTTGTTTGACTATTTGTATTTCATCTTGGATAGATGGGTAGTCTAAGTAGATACTGAACATGAAACGATCTAATTGTGCTTCGGGCAATGGATAAGTTCCTTCTTGTTCGATTGGGTTTTGGGTTGCTAATACAAAAAAAGGTTGGGGTAGTGGGTAATTTTTTCCTGCGATGGTAACTTGTTGTTCTTGCATGGCTTCTAGTAGGGCAGATTGTGTTTTTGGGGGTGTGCGATTGATTTCATCGGCTAAAATGATGTTTGCGAAAACAGGTCCTTTTACAAATTGAAATTGCTTTTGTTCGTTTAGTATTTCTGATCCAATGATATCGCTGGGCATTAAATCGGGGGTAAATTGTATGCGGTTGAATTGTAGCCCAAGTATATCAGCAATGGTTTTGACCAGTAGTGTTTTGGCTAATCCTGGTACGCCTATAAGTAAGCAGTGTCCTTTTGAAAATACAGAGATAATGGTTTCTTTTACTACATCTTCTTGACCTATGATGACTTTGGATATTTCTTTTCGTAAATTGGCATAATTATGATAAAGTTGTTCTGCCAATTCTTTGTCTGAAACAGATGTATTCATAAGTTGGATTTATTTTGGATGAGTGAATGGATTAGTTATTTGTAATTTTCCAATAAGAGGAGAAGTTGCAATTGTAAATATCTTTATCTACTTTAATATAAGTAGACATGCTTTTTTGTGCAATCCATTTTTTAATGATTTTTTTTTGTTTATCTAATTGGGCTAATTGTGATAGCTTTTGGTAATCTTCTTGTAAATTAGCACGATGTGGGTGGGTGATGTTGTTCAGTTTAATAATTCTGTAGCCTATTTTATTGTCTTGAGCAGCGAATTGTATGGGTTTAGTAATACTGTCTTTCTGCATTTTTTCAAATAGTACTACCATGTTTTGATCTAATTTGGCAATGTCTTCTATTTCCCATTTGACGGAAGCGGTGGCGGGGTTTATCATTATACCATTGTTGTGTTTAGTATCTTTAGCAGTACTAAATAATTGAGCGCATTTTTCAAAACTTATACTTCCTGTTTCTATGGCATTATGAATACTGTCGGCTCTTTGTTTGGCTGTGTAGATATCTATGTTTTGTATTTTTGGAATGACTAATATATGTCTTAAATCTACCAACTCTCCTTTTCTTGCAATGAGTTGTATAAAGTGATACCCATAGGGGGTTTCAAATACCTCAGATATTTCTCCTGATTTTAGTTTGAAAGCCACTGCTTCAAATTCGGGGACCATCATTCCTCTTGCTACATTTTCGTATTTACCCCCATTTTTTGCAGAGCCGGGGTCTTCACTATAAAGAGCCGCTAATACATTCATGCTTTCTCCATTTAATACTCTTTTCCTATAAGCCTCTATCTGCTCTTTTGCTAATTGTTTTGCTTCGGCAGATACATGGGGTTGAATCACAATTTGAGACCACTCGTATTCTGTGGGTATGAGTGGCAAGCTATCGTATGGAATATTATTGTAAAACAGTTTTACTTCGGAGGGGGATATTTTTATTTCTCCCGTCATTTTTTGCTGCATTTTTTGGGCTATCAATTGTTCTTTGATGTTGGATCTCACTTCGTCTTTGAATACATTTATTTTTTTACCATAAAATTCTTCAAATTTTTCTTCACTTCCAAACATGTTTATGTAATACGCCAATCTTCTGCCTATTTCTGCATCTACTTCATTATCTGTTACGGTTACACTGTCTTTATCCGCCTGTACCAATAAGAGTTTTTGATACATCAGTTCTTCTAGTACACTGCATTTACTTATTGAAGAGTCTTCTGCTAATTTTTCTCTGTAATTCATTTCTACTTCTGATAATAATATAGGATGCTTACCTACGATGGCAATCACTTGATCAATCAATGTTTGAGCATGAATGATTGAGCAAATGAGAATTAATAAAATTGTAAAATGTTTTTTCATTCACTAAATGATTGGGCGAAAATAATAAAATTAAAATGGATATGGATGATACAAGTAAAATATATGAATAGCGAACATTTAGGCACTAAGAAGTTTCATAGATAAAATGGATAAGTAATAATTTTTTCATGCATGAAAGGGGAATAAGGACAGATTGTTTTGAAATAGCATATTTGTGGAGTATGAATAAATATGTCTTGGTAGGGATAAAGTTTTTTATTTCATATAGAAAACGTTTATACTTCTACTTCTGTGATGATGCTTGGGAATACTCTTACACTGCTGTCCTCTTCTTTTTTAAATTGATAGGTATATTTGTAGTGGCTTTCAAGTCCGCTTTTGTTGGGTAATCCATTGATCATTACTATATTACGAGATTTAGCAAAGCGTAAGAGTTCTTTGAGGTAATGTGCTGATATTTGCCCCACTTCATCAATGATACAATGTACTTTGAATTTTTTATTTGTTTTTACTGAACTTTCTTTGATGAATACGTGTAGTAGGGTAATGTAAATAATGGCTTTTACAAGTATATCCGTTCCTGTAGAACCAATACTGTCTATGCGGTGTGTCCATCCTGTTTCGTTCAGTCCTTCTTTGATGTTGAATTTTAATTCAAACAGGTCTTGTAATTTAATTTCTTGTTGTTCCTGTTCTTGGATGGCAGAACGAAGCTGGTCTAGCATTCGGATGATTTGTAAAGAGAGCGTTTTTTTGGGGGCTTCATTATTGGTATTAAATAAACCATCGTTGAAGAATATGCCGTGTTCATCTCTGAATTCCTGTATTTTTTTAAGGAGTTTGTATATTTTATTGTCGGATTCTTCTATACGTATTTTGATATATTCTATAAGTTTAGATTCCTCAAATTCTGCTTTTTTGAAGTCTTCAGCGAGAAGAGAGACAATATGTTGTATTTTATCTTTTTGTCCTGATAGTTCTTTTATTTTGATGGCAACGCTGTCTATAATCATAGTGGCGAGTGCAGATGTTTCAGTAATGGATACTTCTATGCGATTTTCATTGATGAAGTTACGGAGGTTTTGTGCGAATTTTTCATAGTCATTAAAAGATGCATCATGTTTGATGAAGAAGCCGAAGTGATTGTCTAAACGGAATTTTCCTGCAAATTCATTGATGTATCTTTGAAATTGGGTGTATTCTTCATTGAAGTAAGATTCATTTTTCAGAAGTTGGGTACAAAGGTCAGTGATGTTGTAATTAGATGGTTTGGGTTCGGCATTTTCTATGATAGGCGCGTAATGTTTATAGACAGGCGTTTCTTTGAGATTATTTTGGAAGAAGAAAATGCCTTGGTTAAATTGGCTGAGCGTGTCTTCTATTTCTTTTCTTTGTTTTTGTATTTCTGATATTGTGAGCTTGTATTTCTTAGTTTCTTCTTCTAATTGTTGGAGAATATTCTTGTTTTCAGTGATATATTCTTCTTTTTTTTGTTTGTAGATAGGGATATTGTCAAACAGATCTCTTTTGTCCTTGAGGTAGTCAGAGATGATATTTTGATATTGGTTAATTTCCTGGAGTTGTTGTTGAATAGAAGAGATTTGTTTTTGTATTTCTGATATTTTTTTATTGTCCACACCTTTGTTTTGGAAGATATTTTGTTTTTCTGCGAGAAGTTTTTCTTCTTTTTCTTTAAGTTCTTTGATGGTATTTTTTCTCTGTACTTCAAGCTGTTCTATCTCTTGTTGCTGTTGTTGTTTGAGATGTTGTATCTGTTGTTGTGATTTGGCAATGGTATTTTGTATTTGGGTTTCATTTTCTGTTTCTGTAATTTGCTTTCTTTTTTTGAGTATGGCGAGTTCTTCTTCAATGATGACAATTTTTTCTCTGATAAATTGAAGAGATGTATCAGTTTCTTTGGCGGCTTTGCTTTTCCATTCTTCTAGTTCTATTAGGCGTTTTTTTTCTTTTTTTTCTGCGAGTTCTATGGCGTATAGAATTACTTTGATATCTTCTTTTATCTCTGCAATTTGTTTACCGTATTTATCGGCATTGAGGAGTTTTTCGTTTTGGAGCTTTTGTTGTTCCTGGAGGAATTGGTTTTCAAGGTTTTTGATTTCATTGAGTTTTTGTATTTTTTCAGTTTGATATTGTTCGATAGATTTGGATACGATTTGGAGTTGGTTTAAATCAATTTGAATACCGAATATAGTGTTGTTGGAGGAGCTCATCAATTGGGGGTTGAGATCATTTTTGAATAGTATGTTTTCATCCAGTATTTTTCCAAAAGTAAGATGCCAATTGGGGATATTTTTTTCTAAGAATCCATATAATGCGTTTTCCTGTATGTTGAGTTTTTTATCTATTAGCAATATTTCTTTTTTGAGTTGTTCAATTTTAGATTGTATGCTTTGGCTGGCAAGTTCAAATTTTTGTTGGAGTTGTTTTTCTATGTTTTGCCATTCTTTTTGTAATGTCTCTACCTGGTTTTGTTGAATGGCGAGTTCGCTTTTGCTGGTATATATTTTTGTTTTTATTTCAGTAATCTCAAGTTCTAGTTGTTTGATTTCTTTCTCGTAGGGTTGTATGTTAGAAGATATTTTTTCTTCTGATTTAAATTGTCCGAGCTCTATTTGCTTTTGATGGACTTCGTTATTGATAGAGAAAAGGGTGGTCTGTAATTGTTGCTTGAGGGTGCTTTCTCTTTTGGCTTGTTCTTCTTTTTGGAGGAGTATAAGTTCGTTGTAGTGATTGATGATTTCTGTTATTTGTGCATTGATTTTATTGGTAACAGAGTGTATTTCATTTTGGATGTTGTTTAACAAAGATTGGTATTGTACTTCTATGTTTTGTACATCTGATGTAAGTGTTTCGTATTCTTTTTGAAGTACTTGTAACTGTGATTCTAATTTTTGTTTTTCCTGATATTTGTTGAGCAGTGTATCAATATCTTTTTCTTTGTATATTTCTAATTTTCTTTGTGCTTCTCTTATCATTCCGTCATAGAAGCCGATTTGTTCTCTGAGGTCTTTTTGTCTTTCTTCTATTGAGTATCTGAGGGCTTCGTAATCCTCTTTAATCTGTTGTAAATGTTTTTCTTTTTCTTGTAGGGTATTCAGAAGAATGTTGTGCTGTGTGTCTGCGTATTTGAGAGTTGCACCTAATTTTTCAGCGGCCTCTATTTGAGAATTTTTGAGAATTTGTACTTGGTCATATTTGTGTTCTGCGAATTCTATAAGTTGTTGTGTTTCTTTTTTTAGAAAGCTTTCGATATCCTGATATTTTTCGGAGAATTGTCTTAGCTGTCGTTCTATTTTTTCTAAAATAATGGCGTCGCTATCGTTAGATATGGCGCTGGCTATAAAGTCTTTAATGAATCTTGAGTCAATGCTGTTTTTTGAGCTTAAGAATACATTGGTGATAGATTTTGGTATGTTTTGATATTTTTCGTTTCCTCTGAGGAGAAAGAATTTGTTGAGTTTGAGGTCTGTTTCGGTGCCGTATAAGATGTTTCTATACTTTTCGAAGGTATCAATTTGATTGCTGTAGAAGATGTTTTTTTTATCTAAGTTGGCGAGTACTTCTCTAAATTTGAGGGCTTCGTTATTTTCATTAAAAAAGAAATCAGGGCTGTATTCGCTATCTACAAATCTAAATACGAGTTTATTATGGCGATATACCATGATGAAAAATGGTGAGGTTTCAGTAGTCACTTCGTAAAGAATATAAGAGTTGTCAAATCTGAAGTAATGCTCTTCAAAAGGCTTTTGGGAACTACTGATGCCAAGTGAGCGGGAATTGGCACTGTAAAAGAATAAAATGGCTCTTTGTAAGGATGTTTTTCCATAATTATTAGCGCCTACAAAGCAGGTGTTACCATTGAGTTCAATGTCTGTGTATTTTACATTGGCTATGTTGATGAGTACGATTCTATTGAGGATTCTGTGATTACTCATATTATAAGTGTTTATTGTTCATAAGTTAGTTTGGGTTGATATTGATATCAATATCGGAGTTTGATGGGATAGAGTGTTCGGAGGCGGGTGGCTGTCCAAATATGGTGATGGCATTGATGACTTCCAGGAGATAGGAATAAGCATCAAGTACTTTGTAAGTTTCGGTTTGTTCATCTTCTAGTTCCAGGAAGGAGTCGCGAGCGAGCATACCAGCTATTTCACGTATTTTATTGAGGAAATTTTCGGAACGATAGAGGGGAATTTTGTTGAGTTTTTGTTTGAGGCGAACATTGGCACTGCATTCTTCGGCTATTTCAGAGGGGCGAAAGCGGGATCCGATGGTGATTTTGTTATCTAAACTGCCGAATAAGTCAACAATATCTATGTATTTTTCAAATGTTTCTAGCTTTTTTTCGGTGATGCTGGGAGGTTCATTGGTTTTAGAAAAATAAAAATAATTGTTAGCTTTTTCAATTTTATATTTGAGAACACTGAAGTAGGATTGTAATTTCTCATAGTTTTGGGGATCGCTGAGTATTTCGTATAGGCGATTCATACCGTCTTTTGTTCCGTTGCTGGATATAAAATGTCCACGGGCAAGGATATTGAATATTTCGTGTGTTTGTCTTGGGAGTTCTAATTCTTCTATATTCATAGTAAGAGGATTTAAACGTTAATGGTGTTTGGTTTTTTATTTTTCAAGGACTGAATAATAGTGTATCCAATCTTTTTTGTTTCGTTGTTTTCATTGGTGATGGTGATATAGTTTATTTTGTACGAAAAGGAGAGTTGTTTTTCATATTGAACAAGTATTTCTACGAAGAGGGATAGTTTTTGTTCAAGTGTGAGTGATCCTACTTGTTGGGGAAATTTGAAATTCATGATGTACTGGAATAAATCTTTTTCTTTTTGTTGCAGGAATTTTTCCACTAGTTTTTCTGTATCTATGAGTATTTGATGATCTAGAATTTTGTCTTCTGGTTTGAAAGGGATTTGTCCTGCTGATGTTCTGTATCGCAGTTGAGATACTTTGTATTTTTCTGCGACGGTTTTGCACAATTGTTGTCCTGTGTCAGAGTAGAGCGTATCCATCGCTATTTTTGTTCGTGGTGGTTTATGGTCGTTGAATCTGATAGGATGGAGGGTTTTAATTATTTCGTGGAAGTTGGTAGAGAAATTTAATAGTCCTTTGTCTTTGAGTTCTTTGACTTGCTGGACTTTTTGATAGGCATCCAGTTGGTATTGAATTTTATTTATATAGTCGGTGATGTCGGTTTGAATTTCTATGAGATAATCAAGATTTTCTGTAAGTGTCTGTTTAAGTGTTTGGACAATTTGATAGAGTTGATTATCGCCTGATATAAATAGGGTAGAGCGGTTTTTTGAGAGGATATTTTGAAGGGTGTATATACTATTGATGAGAGAATCTCTTTTTTCGCGGTATTCTTCTAATCGGCGGAGTTTAATTTTGTAATTGCTTTCATTTTTGTAGGTGTCATCAATGCTTTTTTGTAGTTTGATGATTTCACGAGTAATGGCTTTGTCTAATCTTCTTAGATATTTTTTTAGTGGGCTAATGAATTTATATTGATTGGTTTCTTGGTAAAAGGATAGATAACGTTTTACTTCTATGATGTGGTTTTCTATAATTCCTGGTGTAACTTCCCCTATTTGGAGAATGTCTTCAAACATATTGATAACGGAGTCGTTTAAGACCACCGTGTTTTCGTATTCATAAATGATTTCTAATGATTTCAAGCGGTGATACATATCATCGCTCATATTGGTTTCACTTTTGAGTTCGGAGATACTGATGTTGTCTTTTTTTGCAAAAAGGAATTCTATGGTTTCTCGTGAATAATAAAGGGTAGATATAATATCGTTGATACTGACCTGCATAGGAAGCCTATTGATTTTTTTGGCTTGTAAAGGTAATAAGAATAGAAAGGAAGAAAGGTGGTTTAATATCCACAAAATATAAAATAATCAACAATTTATTCCACATTTCTGTTGGTATAGATACTTTTAATATATTAGATTTTCTGCTGCTTTGAGGGCGTTAGGG
>DAHXOV010000263.1 GCA_027364695.1 bacterium | reverse complement strand
AAATCAGACAGTATTTTATTGCTGATGAGAAAGAATGCGCCACCTCTTATCATCAATGTATATGGAAACAAAAAAAATTATCTGTATTACAAAGACAGCAGATTATTAGAAAATATTCATCTTGTGTTTGACAGCATCATCCATTCATTTATCAATGATGTGGTTACCAATTCTTTGAATGTACCTGTACTGTATGTCAGTCAAGAAAAAAACAAGATCATTGCTGTTGGCAACATAGATATTAATAAGATCAATACAGAAGAAAAATTACAAAAACAAATCTATCTTCTTGCGATTCAAAACAAGCCCGTAGAAATTGATTTGGGTAACCGTCAAAAAGGTTATATTTATTATGCGGAATCTCCTGTTATTACAAAACTTCGTTATTATCCGTATATTCAATGGATTATTATTTCTGCATTTGTATTATTTTCTTATATTTTATTCAGTTGGGCCAGGCGAACAGAACAAAACTTAATTTGGATAGGATTAAGTAAAGAAACAGCACATCAACTGGGTACACCTATATCTGCACTATCTGCGTGGATAGATGTATTGAGATTGCAATCTAATGATAATAATATCTTATCTGAAATGGAAAAGGATATTCAACGTCTCAATATCATTTCAGAGAGGTTTTCTAAAATTGGATCAGAACCAAAATTATCCTTACAAAATTTACACCATATCATTGAGAAAATCATAGATTATTTGCAATCACGACTATCAAAAAATATACAAATACAATTTATTCCCTATCAAACAGATTTGTATGCTCATGTTTCTTCATCGCTTTTGGAATGGGTGTTGGAAAATCTGATTAAAAATTCGGTAGATGCAATGGATGGAAAGGGGCTTATAGTGATTAAAACGGGATTACTCAATGAAAAACAAATTTACATTGATGTCATTGATAAAGGTAAGGGAATTCCAAAACATTTATTTAAAACGATATTTCAACCAGGGTACACAACAAAAAAAAGAGGTTGGGGATTAGGGTTATCGCTGAGTAAAAGAATTATTGGAGAATACCACAAAGGAAAGATATTAGTGCATTATAGTGAATCAGATAAAGGCACTTGTATTAGAATTTTACTCAAGAAAAATTTTGTTTAGGATGCTGATGTGCTTTTTTGATGTTTTTTTTCAGGCGAAGTATCTTCTTATACTTTAAATAAGTGGCGTATGCAGAAATTCTTGCAATGTGCCAACCTGCTGTACCATCCAAAAAACCTAAATGCAATATATAATGATTTATAAATTTAGTTACTGGATTGATAATTAAATTCCACCAATAAGAACGAATGTTTTTTTCAATGTATGCTTTGGCAATAATAGTGGTAAAATACTCTACTTGTCTATAGTGGTCATCTAATGTATAATAACTATAGTGTAATATATTTCCTTTCATATAGCCTGTTACTTTATCTCCATCATGCATTTCAAATTTATCGTGCGGATTAATGCCTTTCCATTCTCCTTTGTGGCGATTCCACAACCTCAATTTTTTATCAGGATACCAATTTGAATGCCTTATCCAGTGTCCGCAATAATTGGTTAATCGATTCATATAATACCCTTCTTTATCCCATTTTCCTTTGATTTGTGCTATATTATTTTTTAGTGTTTCATCCAATGTTTCATCTGCATCTAAGCTCAACACCCAATTGTAAGTGGCTAAATTTTTTGCTCTATTTTTTTGTTGGATATGTCCATCAAAAGGGTGGGTATAAAATTTGACCTTTGCATAGTTGTCAGCGATTTCTTTTGTCTTATCAGTACTTCCTGAATCTAATATAACAATTTCATCTGCCATATCTTTGATACTATCCAGGCATCTGGCTATGTTTTTTTCTTCATTGTAGGTGATAATGACAACTGATAACTTATCTTGATCTTGCATTTTTACTAGTATAATTTTTTATCTTCTTTTAATCGCCATTTTTCAAAGGCAACCAATGCTTTTTCTCTTAATATTTGATATGTTTTTAATTGTCTTAATGGGTAAGCTTTTTCTGTTTCTTTGTATATAAACTCATCAGAAAAGCCGATACTGTCTGCATCGTGTTTGGT
>DAHXOV010000262.1 GCA_027364695.1 bacterium | reverse complement strand
GTAGAAAAAAGGGTAGAAAAAAAGTGACTGTATCTGACGAGAAAACCCATAAATAAATGATTCTATTAAAATCATTATTTTTTATTCATAAGTATAAAAGTATCCGTAATGGAGATGGAAGTTTATAATGTAAGAGAAAAGGTTGTACTATGTTTTCATTTCTTTTTTGATAGTGGTGTGAATAATAAAAATATATGGGACTTAACTTGACTAAAGAGAATGTTTTGATGTGCTTTGTTTTTTTACTTTAATATTTAATAATTGTATTTGGACAGAAAATGTCTTCATTAAAAAAACATGATTTTCATCAGCCCGTTTTATCGGTGGCGGGTATTGTAGTATCCTTAGGAATTGTCTATGGAGATATTGGCACATCGCCGCTGTATACATTAAAAGCTATCATTGGAGAAAATTATATTACAGCGGATATTGTAAAAGGTGCTTTGTCGGCTATTTTTTGGATGCTAACGCTGCAAACTACCATTAAGTATGTTATTCTTACACTCAATGCGGATAATAAAGGGGAAGGAGGAATATTTGCTTTATATACTTTGGTCAGAAGAAATAGATATAAATGGTTGATAATACCTGCCATCATTGGAGGGAGTGCTTTGCTTGCTGATGGTATTATTACTCCACCTATTACTGTAACTTCAGCAATAGAAGGTATTAAGAATGTTTATTATGACGTAAATGTCATTCCTATTGTTATTTTAATCCTGGTTCTTCTTTTTGTTTTTCAGAGAGCTGGTACGGAATGGGTAGGAAAATCATTTGGGCCTATTATGTTGGTATGGTTTTTAATGTTAGGTATTTTGGGAGGTAAAGAAGTGTTTAGAGAACGGAGTGTGTTGGAAGCGTTTAATCCTATGTATGTAATACAGCTTATTCAGGAACACCCTGAAGGTATCTTTATATTAGGCGCTGTGTTCCTTTGTACTACGGGGGCAGAGGCATTGTATTCAGATATGGGGCATTGTGGTAAAAAAAACATAAGAATATCATGGATATTTGTAAAGACCATGCTCATTTTAAATTATTTTGGACAAGGAGCCTGGTTGTTGCAGCACGAAGGATATAAGTTGTCTGAATTAGGCACTAATGGGAATCCGTTTTTTTTTATTATTCCTGACTCCTTTTTAATTTTTAGCATTATCATTGCTACTTTAGCAGCTATTATTGCCTCTCAAGCGCTCATTAGTGGCTCATATACACTGGTCAATGAAGCGATGCGGTTAAATATCATGCCCAGATTACTCATCAAGTATCCAACAGCATTAAAAGGGCAATTGTACATTCCAGCTGTCAATTGGGCGATGTTAGCAGGATGTGTTTTTATTGTATTATACTTCAAGGAAAGTACCAAAATGGAATCTGCTTATGGTTTGGCAATCATCCTCACGATGCTTATGACTACCACGCTTTTGAATTTTTACTTACACATGAAAAAATACAATATATTTTTCATTGTAATATTTATTGGTGTATATTTGATAGTAGAGAGTATATTATTATATGCTAATT
>DAHXOV010000242.1 GCA_027364695.1 bacterium | reverse complement strand
GATAAGAATATTGGATTAAACATTTATCACACAGCACAGAGATATTGCCGTTCATTTTAATTTTTGCCTGCAAAGAATGATTATACTTTAAAAGAATAATTTGTGTCGTAATCTGATAATTATTTTCTAATGGTTTAGCATAGTGCTGTTGCATAAAAGCATTATCAATATAAAATTCAAATAGATGCTCACCCACGGGTAAGCCAGCATATTCAATGATGTATTCTATCTTGTTATGTTCTTGCTTTTTTTTCTTCATACCAATAATTCTAATTAAATAAAATATTTTTTATAGGTTGAGGATATTGATTCTTAAATGTAAAATAAGTAATATAACCCAATAATAAGCCTGATGCCCCGCCAATAATAGAATAAATTTTTCTTTTGGTGCGGGCTACTTTCTGATACCCCAAGATATAAGCATCGTACTGCAAAAGTTCAGGGTTGGAAACAGAAGAATGGCGTATTTTTATTTTCGTAATATCTGATATTAAAAAAAATCCTAATGGCATAGCAGGTGCTACATACATTCCTGTCATGCCTGCTACAAGTCCAATCGTACTCCCGATGACAAAGGTAGGAAGGGGTTTAAATCCTTTTATAGCATCTCTTTCCCCCTGCGTGAAATGCCACATCTCTTCTCTTGTGAACCAATCGCCTCGTACTGTGTCCTGAGAATAATAGTAAAAAACATCTCCGTTTTTGTAACGAACACAAAAAATATCGTCTTTTTCAAAATTTCTTATTTTATCTGGCTGTGAAGATTGAGGCAATTTGTATGTTATTAAGGCAAAAGAGCTGTCTGTCACTACACTTCCTAGCTTTTGTCCGTTCATTAAGTAAATAGTATCTTGCGTATTCTGAGAATAAACAAATGAAGATATAATAATTAATAATGATAAAAATAGGGTCTCAATAGATAACATTTTAAATTTTTTGAGCAAATAAACAAAAAATAAAAGAAGTGGAGAATTTATTTAAAGATAAAATTAAATCACTGACAAAGCAATTGTTCTTTAAGAGACTGTTCCTTAATCATTTTTTCAAGATTCAACAAGGCATACCGCATTCTGCCAAGGGAAGTATTGATAGATACATTACTAAATTTGGCTATTTCTTTGAAACTCATATCATAATACATCCTAAGTATAACTACTTCTTTTTGTTCAGCAGGTAATTTTTCTATCAGCGTTTTAATGATATTTTTATTTGTCTTATTGACTTCCTGCTGTTCTATGTCTTTTGCAATATCTGTCTCTTTGATATGCTCATGTCTCAATATATCAAAAATATTGACCTCTTCGTCATCCTCATTGGTTACATAAGAAATATATTTTCTATTCTTATTGGTTCTGTAATAATCAATCACCTGATTTTTAGCTATTTGAAGCATCCACGAACAAAACTTACCCCTGTCGGCATACTTGTTTTCTCTAAGATAAATAAGTATTTTGTAAATAATATTTTGGTACAGATCTTCTGTAACTTCTTTTGATTTTACATAATTAAATATATGATAGCATATCTTTGATTTGTAGCGAGCAAATAATATCGCCACAGCATTTTGATGCCCCTCATAAAAAAGAGACAATAGTTCAGCCTCTGATTTCTTTTTTAGTTCTGAAACAGCAATGTACATCATACCCTTTGATTTACAAATTAGAATTTGGGTAGATGTATTTCTATAACATTAAATTTTAAATGATTTTACAGTTGCAAATATAAGTAACATATTTTAATTAAACAAATGTTAAAAAATATTTTAGATACATTTATTTACAATGAAGCAATGATGGTGAAATTTATTACTGCGAGTGATAATACAAATAATTATTTTGCAGCAAAATTCTAAAATGAAATTTGAACTTATTGAAAAAGATAAACAAAGCAATGCCCGAGCAGGAAAAATAATCACCACACGCGGAAGTATTGAAACGCCTGTGTTTATGCCTGTAGGTACATTAGGAACAGTAAAAGCAGTCCACCAAAGAGAATTGATCAACGACATTCAAGCACAAATCATACTAGGAAATACTTATCATTTATACTTGCGACCAGGCACAGATGTATTGTATCGGGCCAGTGGATTGCATGTATTTAATAATTGGAAAAAACCTATATTGACCGACAGTGGTGGATTTCAGATTTTTTCTCTCTCAAAGATAAGAAAAATCACAGAAGAGGGCGTAATGTTTCATTCACACATAGATGGAAGCCAACACTTTTTTACACCCGAAAACGTGGTAGATATTCAAAGAGTGATCGGATCTGATTTTATAATGGTATTGGATGAATGTACACCCTATCCCTGCGACTATACTTATGCAAAAAAATCCTTACAACTTACACATAAATGGTTAGATAGATCTTTTGACAGATTTTACTCTACACAACCATTGTATGAATATGAACAAGTATTGCTACCTATAGTACAAGGCAGTGTATATAAAGACCTCCGTATTCAGAGCGCAGAATATGTCTGCACAAAAGATGCTTTTGCTTATGCAATAGGTGGATTGAGTGTAGGCGAGCCATCAGAAGAAATGTATGCCATGACAGAAGTAATTACGAATATTTTACCTGATGCAAAACCCCGTTATTTGATGGGAGTGGGTACCCCTGAAAATATATTAGAATGCATATCTTTAGGTATAGATATGTTTGATTGTGTAATACCCACACGCAATGCC
>DAHXOV010000234.1 GCA_027364695.1 bacterium | reverse complement strand
CGATAACGGGCTCATATAATTCAATAGGCATAAAAGTTTTTTGATGGGCGAATATACAAAATGATGCGTAGAAGTCTAAACGCCTGTTGAAAGAAAATAAAGAGCAATATCAAGAACAAAAAGAAATGAAAATTACAAAGTTTTTATAGATCATAGACCATTGAGACGTAAAAACAAATGCCCAGCGATAACACGGGGAAATAAAATTAATTTAATTAAATCACATGTGATATATTTTTGATATTACTTTTTTTTATTGGATATTTGCCCACAAAAAACATGTCTCAATTACTTACAAATAAAGCCATTACACCCCGTAACAAAGATTACAGCCAATGGTATAATGATATAGTATTAAAAGCAGGATTAGCAGATTATAGTGCGGTGAGAGGATGTATGATTATCAAGCCATATGGTTATACTATATGGGAAAAAATGCAGCAAATCCTGGATAAAATGTTTAAAGATACAGGACATGTCAATGCTTATTTCCCATTGTTTATTCCAAAATCTTTTTTTAGCAAAGAGGCAAGCCATGTAGAAGGATTTGCGAAAGAGTGTGCAGTAGTAACTCATTATCGGCTGAAGCTAGATGATGAAGGAACAGAAATAGTAGTAGACGATGAAGCAAAGTTGGAGGAAGAGTTAATTGTTCGCCCTACTTCAGAGACAATTATTTGGAATACATACAAGTCTTGGATACAATCGTATAGAGATCTGCCATTACTCATCAACCAATGGGCTAATGTGGTAAGATGGGAGATGCGCACAAAGTTATTTCTCAGAACAGCAGAATTTTTGTGGCAAGAGGGACATACGGCACACGCCACAGCCGCAGAAGCAATTGAAGAAACAGAAAAAATGCTGAATGTGTATGCAGAATTTGCAGAGAATACCTTGGCTATACCTGTTATTAAAGGTGTAAAAACGCCCAATGAGCGATTTGCAGGAGCCATAGAGACCTACTGTATAGAAGCGCTGATGCAAGATGGAAAGGCCTTACAGGCGGGAACTTCACATTTCTTAGGACAAAATTTTGCCAAGGCATTTGATGTAAAATTTGCGAATAAAAACGGGGAACTGGAGTATGTATGGGCTACTTCGTGGGGCGTATCTACACACTTAATGGGAGCATTGGTGATGTCTCACAGCGATGACTTGGGGCTGGTACTGCCACCCAAAATTGCCCCTTTACAAGTAGTGGTCATACCCGTTTACAAGGGTATTGAAGAAGTGGAGGAGATAAAAACAAAGATACAGTTTTTGTTGGATGAGCTGAAACAACATGGTATTAGTGTGAAATTGGATGATGATGATAAACAAAGACCTGGATGGAAATTTGCAGAATATGAAATGACAGGAGTCCCCATAAGAATAGCAGTAGGAAGAAGAGATTTACAAAATAATCAAATAGAAATAGCAAGGAGAGACACATTGACAAAACAAATGATTTCATTGGATCGTCCTGTAGAATATATTAGAAACCTGCTGGAAGAAATACAGAAAAATTTATACGCAAAGGCAAAAAAACGATTAGATGCCAGTATTTGCAAAGTAGATAAATGGGAAGAATTGAAAGATATTATTGAAACTAAAGGCGGCTTTGTATATGCACATTGGGATGGTACAGCAGAAACAGAACTGAAAATAAAAGAAGAGACAAAAGCAACTATTAGATGTATTCCATTACACAATCTACAAGAAGAAGGGGCATGCGTATATTCAGGAAAACATAGTCAACAGAGAGTATTGTTTGCAAGGGCTTATTAGAATCATCTATCTCAATGCTTTTAATATGGAAAAAACAGAAAAAAGATATTTCTTTTTAAAGAAAGAAATGAGACTAAAAATAAAATTTAATTTAAGATTAAGAGCGATAAATTTAATACATTCGCCGTTCTGATTTTTTAATCAATCTTTGGGTATTCAAATTCTTAACTCAAAAATATGGGAAATAATTTTTTATTTAGAAAATATAATAATATCATAGGGTGGTTGGTATTTGGCATTGCAACTTATACTTATCTGAGCACAGCGGAGCCCACAGCCAGCTTTTGGGATTGTGGAGAGTTCATAGCATGTACGTACAAATTGGAGGTAGGGCATCCACCTGGAGCCCCTACTTTTATGTTGTTTGGTAAAATATTCACCTTGTTTGCAGGAAATGATGTGAGCAAAGTGGCTATGATGGTCAATGCTATGTCTGCCTTGGCATCGGCTTTTACCATTTTATTTTTGTTTTGGACAATTAGCCGATTAGCCTTTAAGATTGTGTCTAAAAATAACAGAACTTATGTTTTATCGCTGGCAGAGCAGACGATGATACTTGGAGCAGCAGCGGTAGGCGCATTGGCATATACATTTTCTGATTCTTTTTGGTTTTCAGCAGTAGAGGGAGAGGTATATGCCTTATCCTCATTATTTACCTCTTTGGTATTCTGGGCTATATTGAAGTGGGAAGAAGAGGATGACACAGACTCGGTGTCGGCATGGAGATGGATTGTGTTAATTAGTTACTTAATTGGATTATCTGTTGGTATTCATTTATTGAATTTATTGGTGATCCCCGCCATTGTATATGTGTATTATTTTAAGAAGTATAAATTTTCATGGAAAGGTTTTATTTATGCAGGTATCATAGGTATATTGATGTTAGGTTTTGTACAATCTCTTTTGATTCCCAAAATTGTAAAGTTGTTGGCAGACAGTGAAATATTTGTGGTTAACAAACTGAGAATGCA
>DAHXOV010000217.1 GCA_027364695.1 bacterium | reverse complement strand
TGCAATATCTTTGTTTTCACTATACTAAATATAATGAGCACTACCATCATCAGAATGAACATTCCCTTTGAGTAAAAATCCTTCATAACACTCTTTGAAAAATACCTTAACATCAAAACTGATGCGGGAAAACAAGCTAATAAAACAACTACAAAATGATATAAAAAAAATCCCCCATGCCCCGAATCTTCTGTCTTAAATAATCTCACCTGATAATCAATAAATGCGCTAATAATTGTTCCATTTCCCGAAATATATTCGTAAAAAAACCATGAACTACCTGCTACTAAAAAAAGAATGAAATACAGAAAGCCATATTTAATTTGTGAAATCTGTAACTTTTGCCACTGAATGATAAGCGTAAAAAAAACAGCAAAAAATATAATCAAAACCATAGCAGGCCCTTTTGTAAGCACTGCCAGTCCAAGAGATAATCCTCCTACTATTATCCAATCCATCTTTTTACCATTGAATATCTCAATGAAACCAATCAACGAAATAAATCCAAACAGATTATACCAGGGATCAATAATCCCTGAACGAAAATAAAGATGTGGTAAAATAGTCCCAAGATGAACCATCGCCCATAATAACCCAAATTTTTGTGAGTAACATTTCTTGCCAATGTAAAATAACAAACAAAGTGTAATTATTCCATTCAATAGATTAGGAAATCTTGCAGCCCATTCATTAATACCAAAAATTTGCATACTTAAAACCTGCATCCATATAAATAAAGGCGGCTTTTCCCAGAATGGTTGAAAATTCAATAAAACCGTATGGTAGGAGTTCATTACAATCATCTCTCTTGCACACTCAGCAAAGTTAATTTCATCCCAATCAAACAAATGCACATTCCCCGTATATGGAACAAGCACGAAAACAGATAATGCAACAATAAAAAAATATACCCACCTCGTATTGATTTTTTCAAAAAACATCATAGGGCAAATGTAGAATAAATATAGCAAAAGACATATTTTGAGTATCAAAATCAAATCCATTACAATTATTCCCCTCATTAAAAATCATCGTCAAAAGCAAAAATCAATTCTGCTCCGGTTTCCTTTACAGATGAGCTAATTGAAGAATAAAGTTTGAAATAAATATTCACCTCATTAAACTATTTCAATGAAATATGATATATTTTTTGTAAATTCGCCATCTAAACAACACTCTCTTAAATTCCATAAGCCCAGTACTATGATTGAAAAATTAGAAGAACTAAAAAAAAAGTTTGAAGATATAGAACTAAAACTATCAGATCCGTCTGTCATATCAGACCTGAAAAAGTTTAAACAGCTTAATATAGAATACAATCAGTTGAAAGAAATTGTAGAAAAATATGAAGCATACAAAAAAATATTTTACTCTGTAAAACAAGCAAAAGAAATTTTATCAACTGAAAAAGATAAAGACTTAATTACATTAGCCAAACTAGAACTTTCAGAAAATGAAGAAAAACTAAATCAATTGGAAAATGAAATAAGACTACTGCTCATCCCAAAAGACATAGAAGATACTAAGAATGCCGTCATGGAAATACGCGCAGGCACCGGCGGTGACGAAGCGGCTATTTTTGCCGGCGACCTTTTTGAAATGTACAAAAGATACTGCGATAAAAAAAACTTTCAGGCAGAAGTAGTTGACTCTAACCCAGGTACTATGGGTGGATTCAAAGAAATCATATTCAATGTAAAAGGAAACAATGCATACGGAACACTGA
>DAHXOV010000199.1 GCA_027364695.1 bacterium | reverse complement strand
GCCATGTTCACCCGGCCGAATACACAACATAATATCATCATTGGCTAATACTGCTGATATTGGCATTATTCCTCCACTCAATGCTTTTCCTAAAATCAACACATCTGGTTTTATATTTTCATAATCACAAGCCAACATCTTACCTGTTCTCGCAAGCCCTGTTTGAATTTCATCTGCAACAAAGAGAACATTGTGTTTTTTGCATAACCCATAAGCAGCGCTCAAATAACCATCATCTGGCACCATTACACCTGCCTCTCCTTGTATCGGCTCTACCAAAAAACATGCAATGTATTCACCCTGCTCTTCTAATATGCTTTCTAATGCAGCAATATCATTGAATGGAATGTGGATAAACCCTGTTGCATAAGGTGAAAATCCATTCTTTGCAGTGGGATCAGAACTGAATGATATAATAGTAGTCGTTCTACCATGAAAATTATTTTCGCAAACTAAAATTTGTGCCTCACCATCAGGAATATTTTTTTTCAAATAGCCCCACTTGCGCGCCAGTTTGATAGATGTTTCTACCGCCTCTGCTCCCGAATTCATTGGTAAAAGTTTATCATAACCAAACAAAGTAGTAAGGTACTTTTCGTACTCACCCAGTACATCATTGTAAAATGCACGGGAAGTAAGTGTCAATCGCTGTGCCTGTTCTATGAGTATCTGAACAATTTTTGGATGACCATGTCCTTGATTGACAGCACTGTATGCTGATAAAAAATCTATGTATTTCTTGTCCTCTACATCCCATACATATACGCCGTCTCCTCTTGAAAGAACCACGGGCAGTGGATGATAATTATGAGCGCCATACTTTTCCTCTAAATTTATGTAGTAAGTACTATCAAATTTTGTAGTCATCATAAAAATTTTTGTGGCAAAGGTAATCAAATAATGATAAACTCTTAACTATCAAAGGAATTAAAAAACGTACCATGAAATATGAAAATTATCATAATAAATAATGTGAATGAACTAAGAAATTTTATTTAAACTTGCCACCATGATACTCAAGAATAAATATTTATTCTCATTTGTAATAGGTATTAGTTTATTGTCTTTTGTTGCTTCCAATGTTGCTTATTCCTTGCACCAGTTAGAACATTTGAATGATGTAGTATGCCTTACCAAAGATTCACACTTCCACTCAGTAGAACACCATGATGCTTGTATCAATTTAGCATTCTTTCCTTTTTATGAGTTCACAGAAAATACCATTAAAATTAATAATAATTATGCCGTTTCTAATTATTATCCAACTGTTTTATACTATGAACATACCACCTATTGGAACATATTTTTAAGAGGGCCTCCTGTTTTTCTTGTGTAAAACTGCCTGTTCTTTTATTTTTATTCTTTATCAATAATTAAAAAGCACATTTAACCTGCTTTTGTTTTCACTTATTATTCAACTCGTTCAGCAACTAAAATAAAAAAAATTAAAGTTATGAGAACAACATTCATATCAATACTCATCATAGTGATGGGCGCACTTATTCACGCACAAAATACCATTAAAGGATCCATCAAAGATGAAAACAATAGCCCACTACCAGGGGTTATCGTACAAATATCATTGATCAACAAAAATATAATATCTGATGCAAACGGATATTTTGAACTTAAAAATCTTACAGCAGGGCAATATTTATTAGAATTTAAACTGCTGGGGTATCAAACTATTTCTAAAAAAATAAACCTGCAAAAAAGAGAAATCTCACTGGATATATCTATGTATCCTAGTGCCAGAGAAATAGATGAAATAGTTGTAACCAGTGCCGCAGATGCTATTCAGCAAAAGGAAAATCCAGTGCCATTTAAGACCATTGATTTCAATTCCTTAAATCAGCAGGCAAGTAACAACATTATTGAAGCTATAGGAAAAAAAGATAATGTATGGGCTTTAAGCACAGGTCTTGGTATAGCTAAACCCATCATTCGTGGATTAGGATACAATCGTGCTATGGTACTAGTCAATGGGCTGCGCCAGGAGGGACAACAATGGGGCGATGAACACGGCGTTGAAATAGATCAATACAGTGTTCAAAAAGCAGAAATTATCAAGGGACCTGGCAGTATTATGTATGGCTCAGATGCTTTGGCGGGCATAGTTAATTTCATTCCTCATCGCATTGTGAAAGAAGGATGGAGTGGTAAGTATTTCGGTTTGTTTCAAAGTAACAATCAAATGATAGCAAATTCTGCCATTATACAATATAAGAAAAATGATTATGGGTTTTATCTGCAAGCCACACAAAAAGATGCTGGTAACTATCAAAATGCCATAGATGGAAAGATATTTGGCACTGGATTTAATGAGAGAAGTATTTCCGCTGTTTTTCAAATCAATAAGCAGTGGGGCTATGCTCATGTTTTTGCTTCCGCTTTCACACAACAACTAAACATGCCTGAAGGAAACAGAGACAGCTTAGGAAGATTCTTGAAATATGTGAAAACAAACGATACCACCGTTGAACAAGAACCCGTATCGGATGCTGACCTGAATAGCTATAAACTTTTTATCCCTTATCAGTATATTCAACATTATAGAGTGCAAAATTATTCTGTGTTCAACTTAAAAAATACAGATAAAATTATTACCAACATCGGTTATCAATATAATATAAGAGATGAATATGGACCACATTCATTATTAGAAGAAGGCAAAAAAGAAAAAAAGTACGGAGAATTAAGTATGCATTTACGGACCTTATCATATCAGATAAAATATCTGAAAAATATAGACTCTACTCAATTGTTGAGTATAGGAGCTACAGGCATGTATCAGATGAATTTTAATAAAGGAGAGGAATTACTTATCCCTGACTACAATTTATTAGACGCTGGAATGTATATCTATTATCAAAAAATACTAAATAAATGGACATTTTCAGGTGGAATAAGATGGGACATAAGAGATATTACATCTGAACCAATGTATTTAGATTCAACAGGAAAGGTATTCAAATCATCACAACTACCACCAGGAGGTAGCATAAAATTTAATAGCTTTTCCAAGCAATACAACAATTTGAGCGGGACCGCTGGCTTCGTCTATAGCGGATGGAAAAATGCCCTTTTTAAGTTCAATATAGCAAGAGGATTTAGATCTCCCAATTTATCAGAATTAACATCTAATGGAGCACATGAAGGAACTGTAAGATATGAATATGGCAACCCACAATTAAAACCCGAAATATCTTATCAAACAGATATTGGAATGAGTATCAACAAAGAACACTTTCTATTTGAAATCAGCCCTTTTGTCAATTATATTGATAACTACATCTATTTTAATAAATTATCCTCGGTATTAGGTGGAGACTCCATCATTAACCAAGATAAAGAAAATTTGTGGGCATTTACATACAACCAAGCAAAAGCACTGGTATATGGAGGAGAAGTAAGTATTGATCTACATCCACATCCATTAGATTGGCTACACTATGAAATCAATTATTCTTATTTGCAAGCTAAAGTTTTAAATCAACCCGATAGCACGCAGTATTTGCCATTCTTTCCACCCAGCAGATTAACCCAAGAAATAAAAGCAGAATGGAATCATCTAAATAACCTTATTAAAAACATTTTCGCCAAAGTAGAAGTAATATATGTATTTCCACAAAACCGTTTTTTCAAAGCATACAATACAGAAACCTATACACCTGATTATACATTACTCAACGCCTCTGTAGGTATTGCCTTTAACTATTTTAGAGAAAATAAAATGCACTTTATTACCGGAGTAAATAACTTGTTAGATCTCGCTTATCAGGACCACTTAAATAGATTAAAATACGTACGCCCTAATCCTGCTACAGGAAGAATGGGACTGTATAATATGGGAAGAAATATTTTTGTGAGATTGATAGTAGATTTTTAGGTATATCTTATTTTTATATCTACATGGTACAAGGGCACAGCATATACGATGCTCTTTTGTTATATGATTTATTTTTTCGCAAAAACATTTGTATCTTTGCACTAACAAATTAAATATGCTTATCAAAAGTATTTCAGGGATCAGAGGCACAATAGGTGGTAAAAGTACAGAAAATTTTACCCCTATAGATATTGTAAAATTTTCTGTGGCTTATGCAAAATGGTTGCAAAATATTTATGGTCCCACTAAAAAATTAAAGGTAGTAATAGGCAGAGATGCCAGAATATCGGGATACAGCGTACATCAAATGGTCATTAACACGCTTGTTTTTTGTGGCATAGATGTAATTGATCTGGACCTAAGCACTACCCCTACTGTTGAAATGATGGTCATTGAACACCATGCCAGTGGCGGTATCATTATCACTGCTTCACACAATCCAATGCAATGGAATGCTTTGAAATTATTAAATAACGAAGGTGAATTTTTAAGTGATGAACATGGCAAGCAGGTGCTGGAATATGCTGAAAATATTAGAACATACACTTTTGCGGACATTCAAAAATTAGGGAACATTATACCTAACACCTCTGCTATTGACAAACATATAGAAAAAATTTTATCACTTAAATACATAGATGTAACTGCTATAAAAAAAGCCAAGTTCAAAATAGTAGTAGATGCTGTAAATTCTACAGGCGGTATTGCAGTGCCAAAATTACTGAAAAAATTAGGCATACAGGAAATTATTGAAATACATTGTGAGCCCACAGGGCGGTTCGCACATCATCCTGAACCATTGCCTGAAAATTTATTAGATCTATCAACAGCGGTAAAGAAACATCAAGCACACTTAGGAATAAGCGTAGATCCTGATGTAGACAGATTGGCTATGATATGCGAAGATGGTGAACCATTCGGCGAAGAATACTCATTGGTAGCAGTGGCAGATTACATTCTTCAACAAAATAAAGGCAGAAATACCGTGTCTAATTTATCTTCTACACAGGCACTGAAAGATATTACACTGAAACATAAAGGTCAATACTATGCTGCTGCAGTAGGAGAAGTGAATGTAGTCAAAAAGATGAAAGAAGTAAATGCCATTATCGGAGGCGAAGGAAATGGAGGCATTATTGTACCTGAACTTCACTATGGCAGAGATGCTTTGGCAGGCATTGCCCTGTTTATCAGTTATCTTGCACAATCTAAAAAAACAGTGTCTATTCTGAGAGATAGTTATCCCTATTACCATATATCTAAAAATAAAGTAGAAATATCAGTGAATATAGATGTAAAAGAAATCATTGAAAACATCAAATTACGATATAAAAAATATCCAGTGAACACAGAAGATGGTCTGAAAATAGAATTAAATGAGAAAGAATGGGTACATTTAAGACAATCAAATACTGAGCCCATTATCAGGATATATGCCGAAAGTCAAACACAAACTACTGCAGATAATATTGCTAAAAAAATGATTACAGATATTAAAGAATTCATTAAGGACAAACAGAACGCCCTTTTATGAACAGAAACATTTACTTAGACAATGCGGCTACTACACCTATTGATCCTGAAGTATTGGAAGCGATGTTGCCATATTTGAAAAATGAATATGGAAATCCGTCCTCTATTCATCAATTGGGAAATAAAACTCGTGTGGCTATTGAAAAAGCGAGAAAAAAAGTAGCCGAACTGGTCAATACTCACCCATCAGAAATATTTTTTACATCAGGAGGGACAGAAGCAGGTAATATGGCGTTGATACAATCAGTATTAGATTTAGAAGTGAAAGTAATCATTAGTTCGCCTATAGAGCATCATGCCGTAGAGCACACCATTCATTCTATGGAAAAAAGAGGATGGATAAAGGCGAAATGGCTCTCAGTTAATCAATATGGACAGATTGACTTAAACGAATTAGAAACACTCTTAAAGTCTGAAAGAGAAAAAACATTGATTTCGCTAATGCATGCCAATAATGAAATAGGAACATTGAACCCCATTAAGAGAATCGGAGAATTATGCAAGGAATACAATGCTTACTTTCATTCTGATACAGTACAAACGGTAGGACATTTTAAAATCGACTTGCAAAATATACCTGTAGATTTTATCGCAGCTTCAGCCCATAAATTTCATGGACCAAAAGGCACAGGGTTTATATACATCAACAGAAATAATAAAATAAAACCTTTTATCAATGGTGGAGCACAGGAAAGAAACATGAGAGGCGGCACTGAAAATGTAGCAGGTATAGTAGGATTGGCAAAAGCGATAGAAACAGCCTATCAAAACTTAGATGAGAATATGCAGTACATCAGCCATCTTAAACAATATATGAAGAGTCAATTGGAAGAAAAAATCTCCGATATGCGATTTAATGGACCCACGAATGAAAAATCCTTATATACGGTTTTAAATGGTGCTTTTCCACCTCATCCACAAGGCGAAATGTTTTTGTATAAATTAGATATAGCAGGAATAGGTGCAAGCGCAGGCAGTGCATGTAGCAGTGGAAGC
>DAHXOV010000177.1 GCA_027364695.1 bacterium | reverse complement strand
CAAAGTATTACATTTTTTCAATCAACCACTTCGTATTGTCAAAGATCAAGTATTGTCAATTCCTATACTATTTCAACTCATTGCAAAACACAACCAGGATAATTTGAAAGAATTGTACAAAGTATTTAATATGGGACATAGATTAGAAATCTATACAAAGGAAAGTGTAGCATATCAAATGATAGAGTTAGCCAAACAATTCAATATTGAGGCAAAGATTATTGGAAGAGTAGAAAAATCAACTGTTCCAGAAGTATTTATAAAATCTGAATTAGGAATATTTAGCTACGAAGGTCATAAAGAGATTTGATATTTTTAATAGTAACTACTTTCAAAATTATCAAGAAATAAAACAGATAAGAATTTTGATCAATTCAAACTTTACTTAGATCTAATTTAGATAATTTGGGATAATAACGGTGAATAATATATACTATTAAAATAGTCATACTGCCGCCAAACATAATAGATGCTGTGAGTCCCATTAAACGCGCAGCAAGTCCTGATTCAAAAGCGCCAATTTCGTTACTTGACCCGATGAATATCCCATTGATAGCCGTTACTCTGCCACGCAAATGATCGGGTGTGTAGAGTTGGAGTATGCTGTGTCGAATAACCACGCTGATACTATCAAAAACACCCGTAAAGAATAACAAACAAAATGCTAACCAGTAATTTTTTGATAATCCAAACAATACGGTAAATACACCAAATAAAGCCACTGAGTATAAGAGTACTCGCCCTGCTGATTTGGTCGGTAAATACCATGTGAGTATAAGAGACATGAGTAATGCTCCAATAGCAGGAGATGTTCTCAATAAGCCATAATACTCGGGACCTAAATGCAATATCTTATCTGTAAAAGCGGGAATGATAGCGCTTACACCACCAAATAACACAGCAAACAAATCCAATGTAATAGCACTAAAAAGTAGTTGGCTGTTTTTTACAAAGACAATGCCCTCTTTAATACTTTTAAATATATTCTGAGAGAATAAAACTATAGGTGTTTTACCTTTGTACTTGATAATGAAAAGACACATTAAGCTGAAAATATATAAAAATAAAACAACCATATAGTTGATTAAAGCACCATCATTTGAATAGGAATAAATAAGACCTGATAGTACGGGCCCAAGAATGGCTCCTAAATGCCATGCCCCACTATTGATAGATGAAGAATAAGTATAAAGTTCTCTTGGTAAAATTTCAGTAAGAAAAGGTTGCATAGCTGCTGCCATAAATGCTCTATTGACTCCAAAAACAATCACAATGCTATATAACACCCACATTGGTTTTTGACGAATGATCTGAAAATGCTTTTCTGTAAAAATAATCAGGAAAGCAGCACTGAGCAATAGTGTAATAATCCCAATACGTATAATGGTTTTTCTATTCAATTTATCTGCCAGGTACCCTGAGTAAAAAGAGAATGCTATGAATGGTAGCGCCTCTGCCAATCCAATGAGCCCTAACATGAATTCGTCTTTTGTGTATTCATAATAAATTTGCAAACTAATGGTACTCATTTGCATTTGAATGCCCAGCGTCAGGAATAACCTTAGTAATACAAAGCTAACAAAATCACTATTTTTTAATAATTGCCGCGCAGGACTCATAGGCTGTAAATACTTTCAGAAAAAATACAAACACGAAAGCCATCAATGCTCAGAGGGATTATTTTTTTTTCCATTGTAATGTGTGTAAAAAATGAATCACATCTTTTCGCAAAAAATCCAGAACAATTTTTACTGAGTCGATATTGGGGCGAGTATTAAAATACAATGCTCCCCTGATAAAATGATTGGTACTGTCTGTTACATAGAATTGTAGAGAGGAGGCCGTGTTACCATCTATATCATAGATGAGCCCAAAAACTTTTGAACTGTCTCTTAAAATGAGTGTCTCCTCTATACCTGTAGATTTTATTTGATGTTTAACAGCCAGATCTCTGCTATCTTCTATGAGATCGCTTATCTTGTTATTTTGCATTGATTTATAAGTCAAATGCAATGTGGCTTTGAAGTAAGGAAATTCTACATTTAACCAACATGGTTCTGCCATAGGATGTTTATCTTTTTCAAGAAAACCATACTGAGGATATTCAAATTTGAATGGACAAATACTATCATACAAACGATATTCTTTTTTTGGAAATTGAATTTTATAGTACCCTCTTGGTTTGGGAACATAGTTGTCCTCTTCATCATCTATGCAATGAGTAAAGAAAATGGCGATTGATAAAAACAGGGACAATTTTAGTATACGCATACGTTTATTTTTATAGACAGGAGCTTCTACCGCCATCTACTGGTATGTTTGTACCTGTGATATATGCTGCATAAGGAGATGCTAAAAAAGCAGTGAGGTAGGCAGGCTCTTCAGGCAAAGCAAATCTTTTCATAGGTATTTCATTTTTCATTTCCTGCTCCATTTCATAGATGGAACGATTTATTTTTTCTGCTTTTTGATAGATAATTTGTTCTAATCTTTTTGTTTTAGTCGCACCTGGTAGTATATTATTGACGGTGATGCCATAGATGGCTAATTCATTGGCTAATGTTTTAGCCCAATTGGCTACGGCTGCACGAATGGTATTGGATACACCAAGATTGGGTAGAGGTTGTCTGACAGAGGTAGAAATAATATTAATGATTCTTCCGTATTGAGTATTTATCATACTTTGTGTAAAATTTTGTACAAGAATATGGTTACATATCAGGTGCATCTGAAAAGCGCTTAAAAACTCTTGTGCTTGAGCAAGAACAATACTACCAGGCGCAGGACCTCCTGTATTATTTACGAGTATGTTAACCACAGGAAAATTTTTTGTGTATGCTTCTGTGAGTTTTTTTAATTCATCTGGTTTGGAAAAATCTGCACAGAGATAAGAATGCTCTTGATGATGAGAATGGTCTAATTCATTGATGGTTTGTTTGAGCGCCACTTCATTTCTTGCACAGATAGTAACGGAAGCTCCTAGCTTTGCCAATTGTATTGCAATGGCTTTTCCAATGCCCTGTGTAGCACCACATACGAAAGCTCTTTTCCCTTGTAAGTTGATCTGCATAAAATATAATTTATTTGAGTTTATTTAATACTTTTAAAATATCTGAAAGAGAATAACCCTTTGAAAGGGCAAAATTGATAATTTTTTTTCTCAATGCTATGTAGTCCAATTCTTTTTTTGTAAGGAATTGTTTTTTCTTGTCAAGAACTTGCACTAATTGCTGCAAATATGTTTCATTATCAATACTTTTTATGTGTTGATTGATTTTTTCATCTGTTATATGGTGTTTTTGTTTTAATTGATACTTTATTTTTTCAATACCCCATTTTTTTGAGTTTAACTTTCCATTGAGAAAAGAGGCAATAAACCTTTCTTCGTTGAGGTAATTTTCATCTTTTAAGTGTTGAATAATATTGGATATTTCTTGCTCTTTTAGCCTCCATGACAATAACTTCTGATACGTTTCGTATTCAGATCTGTCTTGATAAGCACACCACTTGCATATTTTATGGAGGAGTTTTTTTTCTTCCATTGGTTTGAAATTCAAAGGCTGAGTACTTGATGGTATAAAAATACTAT
>DAHXOV010000176.1 GCA_027364695.1 bacterium | reverse complement strand
TAATCATTGCAAGGATACAGCCCTCATCATAAATAGATACTTTTTTGTGTGGTGCATAGTTAGCATAGCCATCTACCCATGTGTCAATACTTGAATTGATAAGGGATTGTGAATATTTTCCATGATTTATGTAATGCTTGTTGAGTCGTTCATCTATGCAGTCAAAAAATTGTTTATCAGAAAAAACGGAAGATTGCCATAATAGTTTATCTCCATAATAAGTAGTAACTCCTTCATATACAAATCCCATTTCAGAATAATTTTCTACATAATAATTGTAAGGGTACATCTTCTTTGGGCGAATGGTTTTTATATTCCAGGAATGAAATAGTTCGTGCGAGGCTACACCTAATAATTCAAAATATAATTTCTTCATTATTTGTGTGTTAGGACCCAAAACAATAAGGGTATTTTTCAGATGCTCTACCCCATGATAATACGAATAAGGCAATGTATGAATAATAAAGTGATAGTCTTTAAATGGCGCTGTTCCCCAAAATTTTAATATCTGCTTGGTAAAGCGGATGAAATCGGGTTTTATCTTTTTCTCATCCAAGTACTTTTTATGTAAATCAATACTATGAACATAAAATTTTAAATCATCTATTTTATATGAGAAAGAGTTTACATATTTCGTCGCTACTATTGGGCTGTCCAACAATTCATCGTAATTATAGGTTTCTATTATATTTTCATTTAATTTCAGTGAAGTAATTATTTTGTAGTTTTTTGGTACGTCTAACTTTACAACATATTTAATTTTTTTTTCTGAACAGGTGGTGTTCATTAGTAAATGAACAGAATTTATATATAGTATATTTTCATTTGCAAAACAAGCGCCAGCATTGTATTCATTGGCATAATAATTGTAATTTACTATGATTTCTGTATCTAATTTATCGTTGTATATTTCCCATGTGTAACTATTACTTTTCATTACAAGTAATTTTTTCCCTTTTCTATCACAAGCAGAAAAATTTTGTATATTCTTGGAAAAATTTCCTAGTTCATATCTTCCAGGTCGCCATCGTGGAAGCAAGAGAATAATTCTTTTCTCTTTTACATTTTGTATATTTAATTTCACATTGATATAATGTGAAACGGGATTTTTTTGACTGAGGGTAAATATAAATTCCATAAGTATATCATTATTTGTATGTTTGCAAATCTATGGAAAATAAAGCAATGCCTACGCTGATTTTAATTATGTTTTTCAATATATTGAGTCATTTATTTTCCCAAAATAAGAATGATAGTTTAGATTTTTTCTCATATTATGAGAATGCATATCAGTTGAGAAATACAAATGCTGACTCTGCTTTTTATTGGATAGAAAAAGCTACTCATATCGCTGTATCCAAAGGCAATAAAGAGTGGATGGCAAAAACACACAACTTGAAAGGTATTTTATTTTACAAAAAAAATAATTATTATGAGTCAATTATTGAGTTTCAAAATGCTTTAAAATTAACTAATAACAAAAACCTTGTAGGGAAAATATACATCAATCTTGCCAATACACTTTCTGATTTGAATTACTCTCATTCTGCGAAACAATATTATCAGCATGCAGTAAGAGTCTTCAATGAAACAAATGATCATCAGTTTTTAATCAGAGCTTTGATGAACTTATCTACCGAAGAATTTAATTTGAAAGAAGTTACACATGCAAAAAATCATCTGAAACTGGCGTTGTACTATGCTAATGAAAATAATTTTATTGAAGAAGAAGCCGTATGTCTGAATAACCTTGCTGCGATGTTTATTGAATTGGGGCAAACAGACAGTGCATCAAGATATATTTATCAGTCATTTAATGCGTATGAACAAATAGAAAATTATTATGGACTTGCCGATGCATACTTAACCGCTATTGCACTGCATTTAGAAAAGAAAGAATTGAATTATGCCAAATCACTGATTGATATGGCAGATTCACTTATTGAACATATTAAATATCTTGATGGAAAAAAAATACTTACTTCTGACAAAGTCAATTATTATCTGCTTT
>DAHXOV010000175.1 GCA_027364695.1 bacterium | reverse complement strand
GATAAGGACAATAGATATGGCAGCAAAAGAAAAAAAAATACAGGGTATTTATATTAGAATGTATCCATTTGAAGCTTCTATAAGCCAGTTAGAAGAATTAAGAAAAGCATTGAAGGAATTCAAAAAGTCGGGAAAATGGATATACGTGTATGCGGATAATTATTTTCAAAATGATTATTACTTAGCCAGTGTAGCAGATAAGGTGATTTTAAATCCAAATGGGCTCTTATTATGGAAAGGCTTATCATTGCAGGTCAACTTTTACAAGAAATTATTAGAAAAACTGGATATAGAGGTACAAGTGTTTAGACACGGAAAGTTTAAGAGCGCTGTAGAGCCCTTTATACTTGATAAAATGAGTGAAGAAAACAGGCAGCAATTAAGAACATTAGTAAGTAGTGTATGGAATGATGTATTGAATCATGTATCAGAGAACAGAAGAATATCAAAAGAAAAACTCAATGAATGGGCAGACAATTTAAGTATTAAAGATGCCGAAGCAGCATACCAAAACAAAATGATAGATCTTTTAGCGGATGAAAAATCGGTAGAGGAAATGATACAAAAACAAGTGGATACAGAGGATAAAAATATTTATGTGAATTATCACAAATACAAACTTATAGCAGAAGAAAAGTACGATAAAAACGTTTCAGATAAAATTGCTATCATATACTTAGTGGGTCAAATTATTGACTACAAAAACAATTCAACAGAGGATGCGATAGTACCCTCAGAAGTTCTTAAAATATTGAAAGATGTAGAAAAAGATAAGGATGTTCGGGCAGTGGTTTTGAGAGTGAATTCGCCAGGAGGAAGTGGATTTGCAAGCGAAGTGATTTGGCAAGCCATTAAAAAATTGAAACAGAAAAAGCCCCTTGTTGTATCATTTGGAACGCTTGCGGCAAGTGGAGGGTACTACATCAGTTGTGGAGCAGATTATATTTTTACTGACCATAATACCATTACAGGCTCCATCGGAGTTTTTGGGATGCTATATAATATTCAAAACTTAATGGAGAAAAACTTAGGTATCAGTACAGATACCGTAAAAACGAATAAGTATGCGGATTTTATTAGTATCGTAAGACCTGTACAACAAAAAGAGCATGAGGCGATTATGCACAACATACAAAAAGTATATGACAGGTTTTTATCCCATGTCAGCGAAGGCAGAAAGTTGAATAAAAAATATGTTGATAGCATAGGTCAAGGAAGAGTATGGAGTGGTGCCGATGCGGTAAAATTAAACCTGGCAGATGAAACAGGTACTTTGGAAGAGGCGATTGCTTATGCTGCAAAAAAAGTAAACATAAAAAAATATGATGTGGAAGAATATCCTAAGAAAAAAGATCCTATCAAACAAATCATGGAAAGTTTCAATAATAAAGAGGAGGCATTTCAGGAAAAAGTGATGAAGGCAAGTTTTGGAAAATATTATAACGATGTTTGGACACTGAAAAAATCATTAGAAAATCAGCAGATTCAGTATTTGACATTACTGCCATATCAAATTAATGTGAATTAAGCGATGGGAAACTGTCAATGAAAACAAGTACAAACATTGATATAGATTTATCTTTTTCTTCAATAGAAAACATAGATAATGACTTGTATCTGGTTCTGACAAAAATACAAGATATACCGCCGCACTGTTCACTCCTGCTTAATAAAAGATGGTATAGCTTAAATTATCAAGGGTGTAAACTGCGTTTGCCTTTATCCTATATGAGCAAAGCAATCAATGTAAAAAAAGAGGGAGTTGTTTTTTTAGCCCTTGATTTATGGATGGATGAAAAGACAGTTTTAGAAAGATTTTCTGAGTACACATGCGTGGCATTTGAAAAACAAATTACATGTATTAGCCCAATTAAAAACCTTTTAATAGAACATCATATAAAAATATCAGACAAAGCATTGCTATTTGAAATGATTGAAAAGTTGTATGACGAAAAAAAGGTAACAAGAGTAGGCGCGTTTAACTATAATAAACAGGTGTATGAATTAAAACACTACTCCATAGAAGATTTAACCAGCCAAAACTATGAGCTCAATAAATGATATTCAAACATTTAGGAACATAGCAAAACTGTCGGCATTCAGGTCCCTTGCTTTTGTATCAATCGGTTTAATGGTATTATTGTTTTATTTTTATCCGGTATCTTTTCCCAGCGATGTTTTTATTGTACTCCTCTTTGGGATAATTTACATCATGATTAGTATAAAACATTTTCAAGAGCAGCTGCGTGTATGGAAAGATGTTGTGAGGTATCGATTTATGTCTTGGTATTATATTTCATTCAGTGTAACATGGATGGTGGTTTTATTGGCCTTGTCTGTATTAAGTTATTTTTTATTGCATTATTTCGCCTTTGCCTTGGCTTTGATAATTGTTTTTTTGGTAGATACCATAGGTTTTTATTTTACATATAGAAATGCAATGCATTTCATTGCAGTAAGACCCAATTATTTAATCATTGTAAAAAGAAAAATCAATATGATCACCCCTGATGATATAGCAGATGTATATTATAGAAACGATATTTTAATTTTTAGCATGAAAAATGAGAGAACTTATTTTATTAATTTTGATGAAGTGAGTAAGGCAAAGCAGTTGAAGTGGGAACTATCAGAGTGGTTTATAAGAAATAATTTGAATTTTGATGATATTATAAAAAGATGGTTTTGAAATCGCCGATATATTTTTACAGACAAATGTTTGTCTGTATAATTTGAAAAAGTTCGTGTAATTTTGCATCTTATTTATTATTTGTAAAAAATAAGTTATGGTTTCAGCTACGACACCCATCAAGTATGACAGAAAAAAATTTTCAGACGACTTGCTGATAGATTTGTATAAAAAAATTTTAAGACCCCGAATGATAGAAGAGAAAATGTTAATATTGCTTCGTCAGGGGAAGTTGGCAAAATGGTTTAGTGGCATAGGTCAAGAAGCTATTGCTGTAGGTGTAGCTGCTGCCATGCACACAGATGAATATATTTTACCAATGCATAGAAATTTAGCTGTATTTACTAGTAGAAATATTCCCTTACATAGATTGTTTTCTCAATTTACGGGTCGCCCTGGTGGATTCACTAAGGGAAGAGACAGATCGTTTCATTTTGGCACGCAGGAATATAAAATTGTGGGAATGATTTCTCATCTAGGCCAGCAAATGGGGGTAGCAGATGGTATTGCGCTTGCGCATTTATTGAGAAGAGAAAATAAATGCACCGCAGTATTTACGGGAGAAGGGGCTACAAGCGAAGGAGATTTTCATGAGAGTGTGAATATAGCCGCAGTATGGGGACTGCCAGTAATTTTTATTATTGAAAATAATGGCTATGGTCTCAGCACACCTGTTTCAGAGCAATTTAAATGCAAGCAATTATCAGATCGCTCCGCAGGGTATGGAATAGAAGGCCTTACGCTAGATGGAAATAATATATTGAAAGTATATGAGACTGTTCATCATTATGCGGAAGAAATCAGAAAGCATCCGAGGCCCGTGTTAATCGAATGTGTTACATTTAGAATGCGCGGCCACGAAGAAGCATCCGGTATAAAATATGTACCGCAAGACTTATTTGAAATTTGGAGCAAAAAAGATCCCGTCATAAATTTTGAAAAATTTTTATTAGAAGAATCCGTTATTGCCGAAAGCGATATACAACAAATGCGGGAGGCATTTAAACAAGAAACAGAAGAACATATTCGTATTTCTTTCAGTGAAGAATTCCCCAAAACAGATACAAATAAGGAATTAGAAGATGTATATAAATCATTCTATTTTATTGAAACAAAACCTGTAAATAATACAAAAAGTAAAAAAAGATACATTGATGCTATATCAGATGCTTTAAGTTTAGCCATGGATAAGCATACAAATTTAATTTTGATGGGGCAAGATATAGCAGAATATGGAGGCGCATTTAAAATTACAGAGAGGATGGTACAAAAGTATGGGAAAGAACGAGTGCGCAATACACCACTGTGTGAAAGCGCTATCGTGGGGACAGCATTTGGTTTGTCCATCAATGGTTTCAAGGCAATGGTAGAGATGCAGTTTGCAGATTTTGTAAGTGAAGCAATGACACAAATTGTAAATAATATAGCAAAATCACATTACAGATGGGGTCAAAATGCTGATGTAGTGGTGAGAATGCCCACAGGAGCAGGAACAGGAGCAGGACCATTCCATTCACAAAGTAATGAAGCCTGGTTTTTTCACACACCGGGCTTGAAAGTTGTTTATCCTGCTTTTCCTTATGATGTAAAAGGATTGCTGCTTGCAGCATTTGAAGATCCTAACCCTGTGATGTTTTTTGAACATAAGTATTTGTACAGAACAATTGACCAAGAAATACCTGATGATTATTATACACTTCCTATTGGAAAAGCATCTGTGGTGAAGGAGGGAGCAAATATATCAGTAATTACTTATGGATTAGGAGTACATTGGGCATTGGAAGTGGCAAATGAACATCCTGAATTGGATTTGGAGATCATTGACCTGAGAACACTTTTACCATTAGATAAAGAAACTGTTTTTCAATCCATAAAGAAGACGGGTAAGGCATTTGTATTGAATGAAGACACATTAACGGGAAGTATCAGCGCAGAAATAGCTGCGATCATCAGTGAGTTTTGTTTTGAATATCTTGATGCTCCTGTATTTCGTGAAGGAGCATTAGACACACCAGTGCCAATGAACAAAGAATTAGAAGAAAATTTTTTACCTAAAAATAGATTCAAGGAGAAAATTTTTCAATTACATCAGTATTAATTTTTTAAATTGTATAAATAAAGAATGAAGAATATTTTCATTTTATTATTAGGATTGCTTGTTTATTCTTATTTAGGATATCCCTTATTATTATGGTGTTTGGTGAAATTAAAAAAAGCCTTCTCAACGAGAAAAAAAATCGTGATTGATTTAGACCATCTTCCCGAAGTTATATTAGTAATACCCGCATATAATGAAAAGAGTTTTGTTGATAGAAAGATGCAAAACACATTTGACCTGAACTATCCTAAAAATAAATTGAAAGTGATATGGATAACGGATGGGAGCAACGACGGAAGCGATGAATATATTGAAAAAAAATATAGCAAGAATGCAGAAGGATTAGATGTCAAATGTTATCATTTGTCTGAAAGAAAGGGAAAGACAGCCGCCATCAACAGAGTGGTGAATAAAATAGAAACAGAAATCGTCATTTTTTGTGATGCTAATACTTACCTGAATAAAGAAAGTATTGTAAATCTGGTAAGACACTTTCAGGATTCAAGAGTAGCTTGCGTGGCAGGCGAAAAGAGAGTGTTGAGAAGAAATTCAACAGCAGGAGATGGAGAGAGTTTTTACTGGAAATATGAGTCGTGGGTAAAAAAATTAAATTCGGAATTTCATACCTGTATTGGTGCAGTAGGAGAATTAATGGCATTTAGAACATCTTTAATTCAAGATATTATTCCTGAAGACACTATATTGGACGATTTTGTAATATCTATGGAAATAGCCCATAAAGGATATAAGGTAATATACGAACCAGAAGCCTATGCAGAAGAGTTGCCTTCAAAAAATGAGCAAGAGGAGGTGAAGAGAAAAGTAAGAATAGCTGCGGGCGCATTTCAGAGCATGGTAAGATATTTAAATTGGTTGAATTTATTTAAACATCCGGTGCTAAGCTTTCAATACTTTTCTCATAAACTTACAAGATGGATGATTGTGCCATTGTGTTTGCCATTGATTTTTGTATTGAATATGATTTTGTTTTTTCAGGATGCCGCTAATTTGTTTTATAAAGCGATACTTTTTTTGCAGATTTTTTTTTATATGATGATAATCATTCAGCATTATGCAAACTTGTCATCAAAGATATTTAGAATCCCATACTATGTAATAATGATGAATATAGCGATGTATAAAGGTTTTTGGAAGTATGTAAACAAACAGCAATCAGCGGTGTGGGAGAAAGTAAAGAGAGAAGATGTTTTAGAATAAACTTCTTTATCTTTCAATTGCACCAATATCAGGAGCTATATCTAAAAAACGACTTTTGTTATTAATATCAGATGGAAATTTTGCAGCGTCTGAATTATTACCCGCATCAATACAAGGAGAATTATTTTGCAGACCAAAATCGTAAGATGAGGGGCTATTAAATTGAGGGTTTTGGTTAATCAGATTGTTAGTAAAATTAGGGTTTGAAGTATTGATAGTGGTTTTTATCAGGCAATAATTAAACCAATATTTTGGAGGATAAGATGGGTTAGAATAATTAATATCTAAGTTTAATTCATTACTATAGTTTCCTTGAATAATAGAATTTCCAAAATAACAAGTATCCAGTGGGAATACTGTACTGTTGCTATAATTGCTTATATACACACTCTCTTTATTGCGAGTACTTCTATCCCAATAGTTGGCAAAAGTGTTGTGAATAAAATTGTAATTCCCACCCAAGACAATTGCTAAAGCGTATTCAGCGCAATTGGCCACTATGTTATTACCCGCATAGATATTGAACCCTACACTATACATACCCCATTTGTTCATATTGAAAATTCTGGTATTAGTTATTCTTAATCTTCTCGGATCAGCATTGTAAATGTTATTGATAACTTCTGCCTGCACGCCTATAAATGCATTTTTGATGATCGCATAGTTGATTTCATTTTCAATACTTCCTTCATTTATCCATATTCTGTCCCATTGTCCTGGCAAGTCCATAAAACCGCTTTCTCTTCTAAAACCGTCAAAGACCACCTCGTTGCCATAAATTCCTTGTACTTTTAAAGTACCATATCTATAGGTCCATAATCCTGCATTTTGATAGAAATAAACTTTTGTGCCTGGTTGCATAATAAGTGTTTGTGACGAATCAACGACCAACCATCCATATATTACATGGGGCTTATCATTGGTCCATGTTACTGTGGCATTATTGACAGCAGATACAGTAGAGTATGGTAAGTAATTTCCATTAGAAAAATAAACAGCATTGGTGGGCTTATGATAATAAGCATTTTGCCCCCATGCTTCTAAATATACTTTTTGTGTTTTACCATTGAGTTCAAATAGGATAGCATCCTGTATAATGAGCGGGCTGTTAGAAGCCAATGGATTGACATTGACCTGTATAAAAATATATAAACTATCTTCTGCATCTATTTCTATGTCTGTAAAATTTTTTCCAGAAGAACCATCTACATTGAGAATATAAGGAGAGGAACCACTTGTTTGCAAGTATATTTTTGATATTTTTATTTTTTGACGATAAGGATTTTTCACTCTTAATTGACGGGTAGAAGAGCCCGCTGTAGTAAAGACAGTGTCAAATAAAATGGTGTCATTATTAAATTTCAATTCTGCAGAAGCAGAAGTATTCAATTTATCTTTTTTGCAAGAAATAATGTTGAGTAAAATAAAAAAAGTAAGAACGGAGGATAAAATAATTTTAAGGAGTGCTATTTTACTTTTGTCAAGCATAAAAAATAAAACGATAAATTACAAATGATTATTGTCTGAAAAACATTTTGAAAACTGTCTTCACAATTATTTTTACATCATAGAGTAAATTTTGTTTTTGAATATATTCCAAGTTGAGATTTAATTTTTCAGGCATAATCTTCTGTATATATGTTTGTTCAGGCTTATCAGACCGTGCTAAAATATCGTTTTCATCAATGTATTTTAAAGAGGCTAAATCGGTGATGCCGGGTTTTACGCTTAATACGCTTTTTTGTTCATCATTGTATAAATCCACATATTTTTTCACCTCTGGTCTTGGACCCACTATACTCATATCGCCTTTCAAAACATTGATGAACTGTGGTAATTCGTCTAATTTGTATTTTCTTAAGTAATAACCGGATTTAGTAATCCTGTTGTCCTTGGAACTAACAGTAAGTAAACCCTTTTTATCAGCATCTTTGTACATCGTACGGAATTTGATGAGTTGAAAGAGACGGAGATTTTTCCCTATTCTTTCTTGCAAGTAAAAAACTGGCATTCCATCGTCAATAAATACCCACAATCCTATTAAAATAAATAAAGGTAATAAGAACATAAGTACTAATAAAGAAACTATTATATCAAACAACCTTTTCATTATCATTTCTCAATAACTTTCTGTATAGCCTGTTGTATTGCATTTACAACCTGTTGCATTTGTTTTTCAGTTAAATCATAAAATACTGGCAATGAAATTTCCCTTGAATAATTGTCATAACTTACAGGATAGTTTTTAATGTCATACCCCATTGATTTGTAAAAACTCATCATAGGAAGTGGAATAAAATGCACATTCACAGAAACGCCCTGATGAAACATCTCTTGTATAATGGCATCTCTTTGTTGTTCAGATATGCCCTTCATTCTTAATGGATAAACATGATAGGAAGACATCTTATCGGGTGTTTCATAAACAGGTGTTTCTGCACTATCAATCTTTGATAATTCTGATGTGTAATAATCAAAAATTTTTTTCCTTTTTTTCAAAGTATCGTTATCGTATCTTGAAAGTTCTACCAACCCTATACTCGCAAGAATATCTGTCATGTTGCATTTATACCCCGCTTCCACAATGTCATATTTCCAATTGCCTTTTTGCATCTTAGACAGCGCGTCTTTATTTTGACCATGCAAAATGTGTATGCATAGATATTGATATATACTTTCATTGTCAAATGGTGGAGGGAAATGAAGAGCAATGGCACCTCCTTCGGCAGTCGTAAGATTCTTTACCGCATGAAATGAAAATACAGTGGCATCGCATAGCCCACCTGTTCTCCGTCCTTTGTAATATGCCCCAAACGAATGAGCGGCATCAGATAAAACCATTATTCTTCCCAACTTTCTTTGATTTTCTGTTGACGGTTGAAATATATCTCTTTTCATTTCTACCATTTCCATAATTTCATCATAATCAGCAGGAAATCCAGCAAAATCCACAGGTATAATCGCTTTAGTTTTTTCTGTAATATGTTTTTCTATTTCTTTGATAGATATATTGAAATGATGGGAATTTACATCTGCCATTACGGGCACAGCGCCACAGTGAATGACAACATTGGCAGTAGCACTGTATGTATAAGCAGGTAGAATGACCTCATCGCCCTCTTTGACGCCAAACCACCTCAGCATTGTCTCTAATCCTGCTGTTGCAGAATTAAGGCAAAGTGTATTTTTTACATTGCAATATTCACTTATTTTTTTTTCAAAT
>DAHXOV010000165.1 GCA_027364695.1 bacterium | reverse complement strand
GTTCCTATCTCTTGTACAGATGACAGTGGCATTTGATCTTCAATGATGATATTGATATTATTTTTCTTTTTGTTTTTGATGCTTATTTCATACGCTCGTGTTTCTTTTCGTGTATTGTCTATACTTTTTTTCTCGTTGTGTTTTTTTATTATTTCTCTTTTTACAGAAATATTTTTATCTATACCCAAAGAAATTTCAATCGTATCTTTTGTGATGTCAGGATTTATTTCAGAAGTGCCGATAAAAGAGTTTTCTATAAAAATATAGGCTGTGGCAGACAGGAGATTGTATTTTGACCAGTCAGGTATTTGGGCTATTAAGTACGCATATTCTGTTATTTTTGGAGCAGCATAATAAAGATAGTTGGCAGAAACATTGTAGTTTTGAATATCAATACGGGCAGACTTATTATTGCTTTCTATGGTAACAGGAATAGAAACGATGTATTCAATACTATTGATTTTTTCTGATGCGTTAGTGTATTCGTATGCGTATTCAGCTGTTTTTGTGTCTTCAGCCTCATTTCCGTCAATCTCTTGCGCATTTTTATTGTATGCGGCAGGTGCAGATTCTGCTTTGGGGTAGCCTTTTCTCTTTTGATATTGGTTTGGTTGAAAATACAGCCACCATGGAGACAATTTAGGTTTATTATTATTCAGCGCAGGGTTGGAAGTGGATAAACTTAGATTGACATTTTTCCAATCGACACCTGTATTTTGAGTGATTTCTGCTTTCAGTAATACATTAGCTGGTTTATCTAAATCATTGACTCTTATTTCGTATTGTGGTGACCAGTGTGCATTGTTGCAGATATATTCAATGCTAAGTTCCACATTATTAACATTGACATTAGCGTACACTGTTACATATATTTCACCAACAGGTGTGCTTTTTCTATAGTTAAGTTCTTTGAGTTGGTTTTTAATCTTACTGATTTGTTCTTGATATTTCTTACTTGTAGGTTGAAGTTCCAGTTTTTTTGCTCTAATTTCATTGAGTCTTGTTCTAAAGAAATTTGCCATTTTTTCAAGTTCTGCCACTGATATACCCGTATTGTTACCGCTCATTTTTTTGTTCTCTAATAAAAGTTGTTCTTCATTATCATAAGTAGATAATTGTATATCCCGTATGTTTACTTTATTTTGCAATTCTTCCAAACTATCTTCTAATTGTTTAATTTGCTTAGAGACAGATTTAGGCTGTATGTAATTAATTCTAAACTCAGATGATAAAATAACAAAGTTGCCTTTGCCACTGATTTGAATGGTTGGTGGGATAATAGAGGCTGAAACATTTTCCAATACGATATTTTGTGTTCCCTGCGGGATATTAAATGCAGAAACAACATGCTTTAAGCTGGCATGGTTCAGAAATACAGTTACTTCCTTTAATGTTGTTTTTACTCTTATGCTGTTGTCCTCTTCCTGTGCAAATAAAAACTTTGCGCTGGTTGCCAATAATAAGACGAATATTTTTTTCATAAAAAATTTTGGTTCAAATATAATACTTAATTTTGTTGTATTATAACAAAAATACACGTTACCTTTCCACCCTGTATTTAGTAGTCTGCTATGATAAAAAAGTTTTTAAATTGGATCCTGCGTTTTTTTATCAACATGAGATGGGTTGTTCAAGAGGCATTTGTGTTGTCCAAAAATTCATTGCTTGCAAACAAGATGCGTTCTTTTTTAAGTTTGCTTGGGGTTACCATCGGTATATTTTCTGTGATATTGATATTTACATTTATAGATGGACTTGAAAGGAGTATAAGAGAAAGTGTGGAGAGTATCGGTGGAAATGTGGTTTATATTCAAAAATGGCCGTGGTTGTTTGGAGAGGGTGAATATCCATGGTGGAAATATCTTGAAAGACCATTACCAAAATATGAGGAGTATGCAGAGTTAAAAAAATACGTTGATGAAGAGCAGTATGCCATTACTTTTTGTGCCAGTGTGTTTTCAAGTGCTCCTGTAAAGTATAATAAAAATTCTATATCTGATTTTAGAATAATAAGTTGTACATACGAGTATGCAAGAGTAAGGGGTATCAATTTATCGGCAGGCAGATATTTTTCCGCTTCTGAATTTAACCAAGGGAAAAATGTAGTAATTATTGGTCATAGCATTGCAAAAAATTTATTTGGAGATCCTATACTCGCCCTGAATCAAGATGTTTCTTACAATGGGAAAAAACTTAAAGTGATTGGAGTATTAAAACAAGAAGGAAAGAATATATTTGATGCAAGTTTAGATGAAGTAATCTTATTGCCTTATTTGTTTGCCTCTAAATTTTTAAGTGTAAAAAGTGAAAATGCAGGACCATACATAGCAGTAAAACCATTAATTGATGCTATAGATGAAAGTCAGTTATTGAGCCAATTAAATTTACAAATGCGTAAGATAAGACGGTTAAAACCCAGTGAAGAAGATAACTTTGCTTTGAATCAAAGTTCGCTCATAGAGCAAAATATGCAGAGTTTATTTTCAGTGCTTTCTTTAGCCGGGTGGATTATAGGAGGGTTTTCTATTCTTGTCAGTGCATTTGGCATTGCTAATATTATGTTTGTTTCTGTAAAGGAAAGAGTTTCTGTTATTGGAATTCAAAAAGCATTAGGGGCTACTAAAATATTTATATTATTACAGTTTTTGATAGAATCAGTGATACTTACAATGTTCGGTGGTATTATTGGTTTAATGATTACATTTATTGCTATTTACTTGCTTCAACCTTATGTTGATTTAAGTATTAAATTATCCGCATCTAATGTATTGTTAGCAATAAATATTTCATTTCTTACAGGTATTATCAGTGGGTTTGTTCCTGCTTATTCAGCGTCTCTGTTAGATCCCATAGAAGCAATGAGAGAAGCATAAGAGAGATGAAAAATTATATCCATCTGTAAAAGACAAAACTATTCTCTCGCTCCACTGGTTCTCTTCTTCAAGTACTCTACATCAAACTCTCTTTTGGCAAAAAACTCTATCCATTTTTCTTTTGGTAATAATTCAAGCATATATTTATCCTCCATGTTTTGAAGTTTATATCTGCTAATTTCTTCCGCCGTATAAGCCCACCTTGGATTTACTATATCAAACATCAGTACCACTCTATCTTCATCCGTATTATTCCATGCTTCGTGCTCAAAAGAATCATCTAATATCAGCAATTTTCCTTTTTCCCATTTTTTAGAAATCGGACCTACTCTTATACCTATATCTCCATCGGGTATAATTAGTCCCAAATGTACCCGCAATACCATTTTAGTAAATCCTTTATGAGGTAAGATTTTCGTTTGAGCTGGAATATAAGAGAAATCGGCTGAAATAATATTTGGATTTGATTGAATCAAACGACTGGTAACTGGACATAATAAATGATTGACAGGATTATCTATATTAAAAAAACGGAATGAAAATACT
>DAHXOV010000367.1 GCA_027364695.1 bacterium | reverse complement strand
GTATTATTATGGCAATATATTGAAGATAAAAGAGAAATATGCAGAGGCAATAAAAGTATATTATGTCGTTTTGGAGAGTAATCCTACTCATTCTAATGTTACAAAAAATGCATTGAAAGCATGCGCAGAAATCAGAAATACAATAAGCAAACCAAAAGAGTATGAAGTAAATTTGGTAGAAGATGTGTGTAGCGACAGAAATGAGTTTGTGGGTGGTGTATGGGGAAGCAAGTTGCTAATGGTCAAAGAAATGAATGTGCCTGAAATGTTTGATGAGATAAGAGGTAATTATGACAACAGGTATTTTTATGATATTTATGAGTACTCATCTCAAAAAAAACTATTGAAAAAATTTACATCTAAATTAAATGAGGACTATGCTTATGATGGACCTGTAACTTTTTCGCCAGATGGAAAAGAAATTATTTTTACACGCACCAAATACAATCCATCTAAAAAACTCAATACAGCGCAATTGTATATGGCTGATTATGTAAAAGGAAAAATTAAAAATATCCGCCCATTTGAGTATAACAGTGATTTGTACAACACAGCGCATGCCTGTTACGGACCAGATGGCAACAGTTTGTTTTTTGTTTCGGATATGCCTGGTGGTTTTGGTCAAACAGATATATGGGTATGCAAAAGAGAAGGTAATAAATGGGGAAAGCCAGTCAATCTGGGAGGAGATATAAATACAAGTGGCAAGGAGATGTTTCCTTATATGAGAAAAGACGGAAAGTTATTTTTTTCATCAGACGGATTACCAGGTTTAGGAGGGATGGATATATTTTCTGCCAAACAACGAGAAGGGGTATGGCTGACAGACCGAATGGAGAGTTTAAATTTGAATAGCAGTTATGATGATTTTGCAGTGGTATTTACAAGTGATTCTACGGGATATTTTTCATCCAACAGAATTGGTGGCAAAGGAGGAGACGATGTATATGCCTTTAAGTATAAGAATCTGTCCATGAAAATAGATGGTAAGATATTACTTACTGAAAACATTCAAAGTGTGGCGCCGAATGTAAAAATATACTTGTTAGATGACGCAGGGAAGAAAGTGGACTCTACTATTACAAATGCTCAAGGAAATTTTGAATTTAATTATTTGGATTACAATAAAACCTATCTCGTTCAAGTAGATGATGAAGCGCCAGAATTTAAAGGCAAGGCAAGGTTTTATATGGCAAAGGATAGTAAAATAGTGCGCGTAAGTAAGAAAATGAAGGATGAAAAATTTGTATTTAAAATGCTGCCTTATGAAAAATATATGATAGATGATCTAAAAGGAGACGGAGACCTTACACTATCAGGTAATTTTTTAATAGCAGGCAATACATCATTGCCACTAAAAAACGCAAAAATTATCATCAAAACGCCATCAGGAGATATTGTAGATACGGCAACTACCAATGAATTTGGAGCATTTGCATTTAAATATTTAGATTATGATCAGTCGTATATAGTAACTTTTGAAGATAAAGATTTAAATTTGTCTGCTGGTACCAAATTAATACTAACCAATAAAACAGGAAAAGAAATAAAAACATTCATATACAACCCTAATCAAAGCTTTAAATTTGAATTATTGTCAACAGATAAAATGATATTAAAAGATTTGGAATTGTCTGATAATGACCTGGTATTTAATTTAAAAGGATATTTGAAAGATGCTAAGTTGAATGCGCTTTCTGACATAGAAATTAAGGTAACAGGCGAGAGCGATGTAATACAAACTATAAAAACGGATGATCAGGGAGCATTTACTATTGAAAATCAAAAATTTAAAAATGGCGTGTCATTTGATGTAAATGAAAATAATGAGAAGTTGAAGGGTTTGAGTGTCGTTTTGATTACAGATAATAAAAACAGGGTGATCAAAAGACTAGTCAGAGGAATGGGCGGAGGATTTAAGATACAATTATTAGATCTTGAAAAAACCACATTGTCTGCATACACAGTGGATGATCCATGGCTAAAAGTATTACATCTGAAAAATGCAAAGAAAAAAGACAGCATTACAGTGATAGAAAACATCAATTATGCATTGAATGAATATAAGTTTGATGCCGCAGGAAAAAGAATTCTGGATAAAGTAGTTCAGATATTGAAGAATAACCTTGATTTGTATGTAGAGATAAGTTCGCATACAGACAGCAGAGCCGATGATAATTACAATCTTAAGTTATCTCAGAAGAGAGCCCAGTATGTAACAGATTATTTTGTTTTGAATGATATAGATAAGTCAAGATTAAAAGCCATTGGTTTTGGTGAAAAAAAACTGCTCAATAAGTGCGGGAATAATGTTCCATGTACAGAAGAAGAACACGCTCTAAACAGACGTACAGAGTTTAAAATAGCTGATAAAACAATGAGTGAAATAAAGAATTGATGTGAATGAAAAAATGCTGGTTTAGTTTGTATGACAATAATGAATACAAGGGAAAAGAAGAGCCATATTATGAGATCAGTGAATGGAAGGGAATAAAGGAGCTAAAAGAAAAAACAGAAGTCATTTACAAAGAATGCTTGGATTTTATTAGTCGTCATGAAATGGAATCGCATTTTAATGTAACGATGGTAGAAAAACCAATGTCATGGAAGGTGCGTTCTTTGAGAGTGTGGGGAGTAGAAATGTACGCATATCAAAAATTTTTTCCTGAAACAATGAGATATTTATCTGACATAGATAATGTGGTGAATATAGGATTTAATTTATTATGCCCTGGTGCTATCATTAAAGCCCACCAAGGAGATACCAATGCTATTCTTCGTTGTCATCTGGGATTAGAAGTGCCAAAAGAAAAAGAAAAATGTTACTTATCGGTAAAAGAAGAAAAAAAATACTGGGAAAAAGGTGAAATAATAGCATTTATGGATGCCTACACACATTATGCTGTAAATGAAAGCAGTGAGAGAAGAATCATTCTGTTGTTTGACCTATTAAACCCAAGGTATGTAAATAAAAAAAACTTAATATGTGCGACGGTGCTTACCAGTTTTTATATGCAACAAATGGGCAATTATTTTCCTTTTTTATACAGCGTACCAAGAAGATTTTTTCGTCTATTTTTATTCCCAATGGTAAAGTTTATCCAATGGGTTATTCCTGTGAGAAATTGGATGAAGAAAAGTGAAATATATTATTATTGATAGGATGAGCAAAAAATAGCTGCATTAAAAAATAAAAAAGTACCTTTGTATAAAAATATTTTTATGAAAAAACATCCTATACTTCGTTATTTGTTCATCGCCTCGCTCACTGCTATCATTTTTCAATCTGTTTCAATGGTTATTAACCTGACAAAAGATCCAAAAGAAACATTACTGGAACAAGCAGAGAAGCTAAGAGATATCAAACCTGATGCGGCTAATCAATTAGAAAAATTTGCTTATGAACAAGAAAGCAATAAATACTTTCGGATAATGCCATACATCAATATCTTTTTTATACTCATCTCTTTAGTAGCGGTCGTTCTGATGTGGCAGTTGAATAAAACAGGATGGTATTTGTATTTATTTTCAGAATTTGCCCCCTACATCATCACTGTCGTTTCATGGGAAAATTATGTAAAATATTACACAGGGCTAGGGAATACAGCTATTTTAGCCACTACATTTGCAATGCTTGCCTTTGATATTCTCTTTGCTGGGCTTTACTTTTACGCGCTCAGAGAAACAGAAAAATTAAATACCAGTTCCGAAAATGTGCACAGTGAAAGTACCGATAATCAAGTTGGATGACGCCTGTTTTTCATCAGATATTCATTGATTCTATCAATCATCAATTCTGATGGTTCTCCAATCATCTGCACTTCACCATTTTTTTCTCCTGTGAATATCTGCGCTGCTCTTTTAAGTTTATAAGTGATCTTAAAATAATCTTCCATTGTCAGTTTTAACTTGTATACTTTGTCATCTTCATAGTATATTTTATAGCCTAATTTCTGATTAAATTTTAAAGCATGCATATTTTCTTTCAATACAGTAATCACTGAAACTTCTCCCGATTGAAATATCTCAAATATGACCTCCAGCATTGTTAGTGAAGCATAGGCAGGAACAGGAGTATTCCAATATTCTTTATCCCAAAGAAAAATTCCACCTTCTGCCACTTTATTTTCATCTGTATCTTTACAATTTATTAAACCTATTTTTTTGTTTTCATACTGAATCAAAAAATAATAATTATATTTATTATTAATTTTTTTAAACCATTGTTTTTGCATTGCAGGGGTTATATATTCCTGAAACTGCATGGTCTTTCTAATGAATGGTTGGTTTCTCCAGTATCTTATCAATTCTATATCTTCTTCTTTTACCCGTGTATATACCACTCCATATTGCTTTACAATCATAATTCTTCTTTAATATGATAAGGTGGTTTTTCATGCATATCCATTAAAATATACGCAATATATTCTCCTATAATACCCAATGAAAACAATATCAAACCAACACCAAATAAAATACTCACAATAATAGAAGTATAACCTTTTTCTGCATGATGAAAAACAAGTTTTTGTATCAAATAATATATGCC
>DAHXOV010000143.1 GCA_027364695.1 bacterium | reverse complement strand
GTCTACGAATAGGCGAAAAGCGTATTTATTTTTTAGTTGTACTATTTCTTTTAGTTTTCCTTGGTCACCGCGCATGCCGAAGACGCCTTCGGTGAGTATGAGGATAGCGCCTCCTGTTTCTTGTGCAATTTTTTGTGCTCTTTGTAGTTGTTTTTCCAGGTCTTCGATATTGTTGTGTTTGAAGGCGAATCTTTTTCCTATGTGTAGTCGTACTCCGTCTATGATACAAGCGTGGCTTTCTGAATCGTAAACTATTACATCTCTTCTATCTACTATGGCATCTATAGCAGACACCATGGCTTGGTAGCCATAATTACAGAGAATGGTGTCAGGTTTATTTACGAATTCGGAGAGTTCTTTTTCCAGTTGTTCGTGATAGCTGGAATTGCCGCTCATCATTCTTGCACCCATGGGTGTAGCCAGTCCAAATTGGGTGGTGGCTTCTGTGTCTGTTTTTCTTACTTGGGGATGGTTGGCCAGTCCTAGATAGTTATTTAAACTCCAGTTGAGCAGTTCTTTTCCTCTGAATTTCATTCTGGGATTAATATCTCCCTCTAATTTTGGGAATGTAAAATAGCCATGGACTTTTGCAGAATATACTCCAATGGGTCCCATATTGTTTTTTATTTTATCAAAAATATCTTTCATAAAGTTAGGTTTGAGGCAAAGGTAAGAAATAGATAATACATAGACAAAGTGTGGGTGTTGGGTGGTGCTATTTTTTGTTTGTTTGTTTGTTTTGTTTTTTTCTGTTATGGAAAAGCGTGTTAAACTCGTATTTGTATCCTACGCCAATGCCTTGTGTATAGGGGCCTCCGCTAATGGTCATTTGTGTATTGTTATTTGTTCTGTTGAATGCTTTGAGCACATATTTTCCTGATTCTGTAAGTTTGTATTCAATATTTACATCGCCGATGATTTGCGAGGTGTTTTGTGTTTGATTGTTATTTACTCCAAAGCTTCCATCTATGGATAGTCTGTTGTTGAACATTTGTTTTGACATAGTAAGTTCCATTTGTTGGCTGCTGTTTTGTGCGCCTGGGTTGTAATTTACTCCGACATCTACGAAGTTACTAATGCCTTTAAGGGCGTTGCTTATTCTGTTGGAGAGCATTTCGCTACCATTGGCGGCTAGTGCATTTCCTGCGGAGACGCCGCCTGAGTTGGCGTATTGTAGTGGGGTTACAAAGCTTTTTAGGAGGAGGAGTGAAAAAAACTGGCGATTGAGTTCATTTTTATCAGAGAGTAATAGGTCAATTTTTGATTTTGTTGCGACATCTAACTGAGGCATATCGATATTAAATTGTATTTCTGGTGAGGTGATTTTTCCTTTTAATGAGAGTTGTGCATTGACGGGGTATCTTCTTTTGTAGACGCCTGATGAGTCGTAGGGGAATAAGGGTGCGATAGATGTTTTTTGGGTGTATCCGGCGGTTACGTCTATCAGGGCATTGTAGGGGTTTCCTATAAAAGTAATTTCACTTCCATTTTTAATTTCAAATTTTTTGTTGATGATACTTTCTAATGTAAATAAGTAGGTTCCTGAACGAATGATGTATTCTCCGTTCATTTCAAATTTTCCGAAAGAGTTGATGTTCATTTCAATTACTCCATCACCGCGTGCTTTGACGCCATCTTGTGTTTTTTCATTGAAGATGACTTGTGTTTCCAGATCTGGAGTAGCGTTAAATACGAAATTCATTTGTAAGCCGGAAATGTTGTTGTTATTTTCTTCATGTGTTGTATCTTTTAGATTAGTGAATTTGACAAAGCTATTTTCTCCTACTTCGGATGCGTTAGCGAGGGATAAGATGAAGTGAGAGTTTTTCTTTGGTGTTAAATCAGCTTCTATGCTTATGTTATTGATAAATCCATAAACGCCAATGGTTCCTGAGGTATATATTTTCCCATAATAATCTTTGTTAATCAGAGGGTTGGTATTGAGTGCTAAAAGATTTTTTGCGGAGATGTCAAAGTCCAATCGCATATTAGAGAAGTTGTTGTGAAATATATTACCGTTTAGAGTTCCTGCTTGGTCGTTGTTATTATAATTATGTATTTTCATTTCATCAAATCGTATTTGGTCGGGCATTACTTCTATATTTCCTGTGATTTTGTGATAAGCATTCAAATAGTCTGTTTTAATTTTAGAGTCGGTGAGTTTAAAGTTGCCTGTAATGTGTGGTTTGTCTATTGGACCTGTTATTCTTCCTTTGCCATATAGAAATGCGAAATCAATGGTCATTATATCTTTTAGTATTGGGTTTAAGATGGATAAATTAAATGGTTGGGCTTCAATATCAATGTCTAATGCGCTATCTTTTTTATCGGTATAATATATTCCATCAAAAGTGAGATATTTTAGTTTCGTACCCATCATTTGGGTATAATCATAGGATAAATTACCTCTCATATAGAGTGATTTATTAAGTGGTTGATAAGCGGTGTATGTGCTAATATTTCCAATAAAATAGTTATTTAGATAGAAGTTATCTATTTTAATATTAGAAGACAATAG
>DAHXOV010000136.1 GCA_027364695.1 bacterium | reverse complement strand
ATCAGGAAGATAAATCAATGGCACATGGAATTCATCCTAAGTATAAATCAGCACCCATTTGTAAAATCAGTAAGAACCAAGGGTATTATTATGGCTATAGAAGTTCAAACAAAAGAAAAGACACATTATCTGAACAAATTGTCTGAAGTGATAGAAAAATATTTTTTAGAGAGAGATATTTTGCTTCGTCCGCTTGGGAATGTGCTATATGTGGCTCCGCCTGTCTGTATTCAAGCAGTGGAGATGAGAAGAATATATACGACAATAACTGAGTTTTTGGATGGTTTATCTGCATATAAGCTTTCATAAAAAAATCAAATTTATCACTTTTTATACAAGATACTTGTATAAATTTACGCAGTAAAAACTAAAGTATGAAAAAAATAATGAATACATGGTGGTTTCGCTTGATAGTAAGTATCCTGGTAGCGAACATCGTTTATATAATATGTCCACCATGTCTGAGCAAACAAGCCCTTTTAAGTATTTTAATTGGCTTATTATTTATTATTAACTTTGCTAACTGGATAACGAGGTTCCCTCTTGTTACTCATATTGCAAGGGCTGGTACAGGTGTATTATTTATTTTTTCGGGACTGATTAAAGCAAATGATCCGCTTGGATTTTCATATAAACTGGAAGAATATTTTGAAGTGTTCAAAGACGATACGGGCTTATCTGTTTTTGATTTTTTTGCTCATTACTCTTTACAACAGGCAGTATTTATATGTGCATTAGAAATGATATTGGGTTTTACATTGTTGATTGGGTATAAAGTTCGCTTTACTTTATGGTTGCTGATGCTACAGATTATATTTTTTACCTTTTTGACCTTTTATTCTGCATGCTTTAATAAAGTTACACATTGTGGATGTTTTGGTGATTTTATTCCTCTGAAAGCATGGCAAAGTTTTTGGAAAGATATTGCTCTCCTGTTTTTAATTACTGTATTATGGGTTACGCAAGTTCATATTCGCGGACTATTTGTGCCGCTATTTGCTCATACTGTTTCATTGCTTGCCTTGATTTTTGCATTTGTGATACCCATTTATGCATACAATCATTTGCCATATTTTGATTTTCGTCCGTATCATAAAGGCACCAATATATTTGAAAAAATGAAAGCAGGAAAGAATTATCAACCACCTCTATATGAAACTCGGCTTAAATATCAAAATTTGAAAACAGGCGAGATAAAAGAATTTACCTTAAAAGATTATCCATGGCAGGATACATTGACATGGAAGTGGATTTCTACAGAAAATATGCTTGTAAAAGAAGCTGTAGATGCACCTAAAATTACTGACTTTGCCCTTAAAACACTAGATGATGAAAATATAACAGATAGTTTATTAAACGATCTGAATTATCAATTTTGGATTATTTGCTGGAATTTGAAAAAGACCAATACGGATGCTGAGGTAATTGCAAAAATAAAAGATTTGCAGTTGCTTGCACAAAGAGATGGTGTACGCATTTTAATTATTACATCATCCGGAAAAGAAGAAACAGAAGGATTTAAGAAAAAAACAAATCTTGAATTACCCTTTTTGAATGCAGATGGTATTGTTCTGAAAACGATGCTTAGAAGTAATCCTGGAATTATATTGGTAAAACACGCCACTATCGTAGAT
>DAHXOV010000105.1 GCA_027364695.1 bacterium | reverse complement strand
GTAATGAATAATTTTGGAGTTTTGTATCCAAAATATAAATATTATCAGATGTTAGCAGATTATTATTCGGAGTGTTTTATGGCAGTGGATGCTATTAAATACATTAGTCAATATGTAGATTTTTTTAATGAATACAATAGAATGAAGATGGGACTTTCTAATCAGACAGACAAATTAAAAGTGCAACTGGCTATAAGTATTCCGTATCAATTTTATTTACCCACAGACAAAGAAATTTTTGTAGCAATGATTTCTTATTATTTTCAACATGTCCCAAAAAATGATAGAGTGCCCTTTTTAGATTCATTGTACAATCAGATGAGCAATGATGTACAGAAGATGGCTGATTATCTTTATTCGCATTCTTTATTTTTAAATAATGATAAATTATCAGAACTGCTGAACAGCAATGATGATACGAAAATACAAGATTATGAGAACGATGTATTTTTTAGATTGGTACAAAGCATCTATACGCAGTTTTATGTACAAGTACTAGCTAATTTGAAAGAATCAGATACTCAAATCAATGAAAATCAAAAAATATTTTTGAAACTAATGATGGATTATCAAAAAGAGAAGAAATTTTATCCTGATGCTAATTCTACATTACGTGTAGCTTTTGGAAAAGTAAAGAGATATAATCCGAGAGATGGTGCTGAATATGGATATTTCACGACAAGTATGGGGATATTAGAAAAGGAAAGAAAAGACCATCCGGATTATTATGTAGATGATAGTTTACGATTATTATTTTTGAAAAAAGATTTTGGAGGCTATGCTGATAAAGATGGAGAGTTACATATTGCATTTATTGCATCTAATCATACAACAGGAGGAAACAGTGGAAGTCCTGTATTTAATGCTAACGGAGAACTCATTGGCACAAATTTTGACAGATGTTGGGAGGGGACGATGAGCGATATAATATATAACCCATATATATGTAGAAATATTATACTAGATGTCCGCTATACATTGTTTTTATTGGATAAATATGCGAAGTGCGGGTGGTTGATTGAGGAAATGAATATTGTAAAGTGAACTTACTATAGCTATTATTTGCTTCACACCTTTCAATAAAATAATTAAAATAAGTGTGATTTTTTTGATAGAAATATCTATTATTTTCTTGCTATGTACATAGTAGCAATACCACCAGTGAGTGGGATATATTGACAGTAAGAAAATCCTTGTGCCTGAATGAGATTACAAAAATTCTCATATTGAGGAAAAGTAGAAACACTGCTGGGTAAATAATCGTATGCTCTTTTATTACCTGTACTGATGCAAGCGACAATAGGCAATATGAATTGGAAATATAATTGATATATTTTTTTATTCATTATGTTTTTTGGATAAGTAAATTCTAAAATCAGCAATATACCATTTGGCTTGAGTACCCGATACATTTCACTTATTCCCTTTGCATAGTTTTCAAAGTTTCTAATTCCAAAAGAGATGGTAACTGCATCAAAAACACTATTTTCAAAAGATAGGTTTTCTCCATCTTCTTTTTTTACTTCTATAAGATAATTTAATTTGTTTCTATTGATTTTTTGGTTCGCCAACTCAAGCATTTTTTCTGCATAGTCGGCAGCAATGATTTTTTTGGGAGTTAATTTAGATAATGCAATGGCAAGGTCTGCGGTGCCAGTGGCTAAATCTAATATATTTTTTGGGTGGTAGGGTTTTAATACCTCCACACATTTTTTTCTCCAGTAATGATGTATGCCTAATGATAAAATACTGTTAGTAATATCATATTTACGAGAAATTTTATTGAACATTTCTTTGATCTGTTCCTTTTTTGCTATGTTTGTTGAATACGCAGTCATGAAATCAGGTGTATTACTTTACAAAATCAAGTTGAAGCGCTTCTTCCAACAGGTTATTTTTATTGATAGGTACAACCCCCACCTCCTCACATACCAATCCACCTGCTAAATTAGATAATGCAGCGGTGAGAAATGGCTCGCAGCACATAGCTTCGCATAAAGCAGCCACACTAATGACAGTATCGCCCGCTCCACTCACATCTGCTATTTTTCTGAAATGAGCAGGAATATATATTTTAGAAGTTCTGGTATTGATAATCACTCCCTTGTCTGCGAGCGTAACTAAAATGGTATTTATTTTTTGTTTTACTCTGTAACTACTGACGACTTTTTGTAGTTCGTTAATAGACATATCATCAGCATCCAGTTTTAATCCATCTTTCAATTCTTTGAGGTTGGGCTTAAAAAGTGTAACAGATTTATAGGCGTAAAAGTTTTTCTTTTTTGGATCAACGCATACAGGAATGCTTTTTTGTCTGGCAAGTTCTACCACTTTCTGAATGAGTTTGGGTGCAATGAGTCCTTTGTTGTAATCTTCAAAGATGATGACATCAATTTTGTCGTGATGAATGATATAACTGATAAGTGTAAGTAAGTTTTGAGTTTCATTGGGTAAAATATCCCCTTCGCTTTCTTCATCTATACGTATGAGTTGGTGATTATTTCCAATAATTCTGGTTTTTATGGTAGTAGGTCTGTTTCTGGATTTTAGTATTCCTTTGGGGCTTAGTTTTTCTTTTTTGAGTAGTTCTAAAAACGCAGTACCCTCTACATCTGCACCAATAACAGAACACAATATAGGATTGGCACCTAATGCCTGTATATTCAGAGCTACATTTGCAGCACCACCTAATCTCATTTCTTTTTTATCTACACTCACCACAGGTACAGGGGCTTCTGGAGACAGGCGGTGGACGCTTCCTACAACATAGTTATCAATCATAACATCCCCAATGATGAGCACATTGAGATTGTTGAAAGATTTGAACAGTTCACGAAGATGTTCTTGTTTAATGATAAATCTCTTCATTTGAAATAATTTGTAGTTTACTGAAGTTTATCAATGGCTGTTTTAATTTGTAACATTGCTTTTTCCAGTAACATATCTGATGTAGCGTAAGATATTCTAATATAATTATCATTCCCGAATGCAGCGCCTGGAACCACAGAGACCTTTGCTTCTTCTAGTAAGTAAAAAGATAAATCTGTCCCATTGCGAATAGTTTTTCTTTGATATTGCCTGCCAAACAATTCTGATACTTCAATGAAAAAATAAAAAGCACCTTCTGGTAAATTAGTTTTAAATCCTTTGATATCTTTGAGTTTGTCATAAACCATGTCTCGTCTTTTTTTGAAAGCATCTACCATTGGTTTGACATAAATATCAATATCTATTTGCATGGCTTTATACATGGCTTTTTGAGTGATGCTAGAAGTAGCAGAAGTAAATTGTCCTTGTATTTTATCGCAGGCTTGGGCAAGCCATTTAGGTCCTGCCAAAATTCCGCCTCTCCATCCTGTCATCGCATACCCTTTGGACACGCCATGAATAAGAATAACCCTTTCGTTGATGTTCTCAAATTGAGCAATACTATGATGTTTACTCACATAATTGACGTGTTCATATATTTCATCGCTGATAATAAAAATATTGGGATATTTCTCTAAAACTTTCACCCATTCAGATAATTCTTCGTACGAATAAATGCTTCCCGTAGGGTTGGAAGGAGAACTAAATATAATGAGTTTTGTTTTTGGCGTAATATGCTTTTCTAGCTCTCTTGCAGTTAATTTGAAATTAGTGTCTATAGAAGTTTGAATGATAACAGGTTTTGCATTAATAATTTTGAGAAATTCTACATAAGTTACCCAATAAGGCACGGGAATGATGACCTCGTCCTCTGGATCGAGAAGACACAAATAAGCATTGGCTATGCTTTGCTTAGCGCCTGTAGAAACGACAATTTGTTCAGCCGTATAGTGTAAATTATTATCTCTTTTAAATTTATCACAAATGGCTTGCCTTAATTCTAGGTAACCGGAAACAGCTGTGTAATGAGAAAAGTTATCTTGTATCGCTTTGATAGCCGCTTCTTTAATGGGTTCAGGCGTATTAAAATCCGGCTCGCCTAAACTGAGATTTATTATCTCTATACCTTGTTGGGTAAATTCTCTGCTACGGCGAGACATTCCAATAGTTAGAGGTTCTTCTATGCTTTGTGCTCTTTTGGATAGCATTATTTTTTGGGCTAAATTAAATGAAAATATATGAATTATGTACAAAAGAAGTATTATGGGCACTTTATTAGTATGTGTAGAACAAGTTTTTTATGAGCAATTCATTATTTACTTTTGTTCAAAAAATTATGATGCTTCGTCGTCCGAGAAGAAACAGAAAAAATGAGATAGTGAGAAAATTAGTTCAGGAGAATGATTTGTCGGTAAATGATTTTATTTATCCTTTGTTTGTAAGCAGTGAAGTAAAAGATAAGGAAGAGATCGTATCAATGCATGGTATATATAGATATTCACCGCAGATATTATTATGGGAAATAGAAGATTGTATGAAGTTAGGTTTGAATGCATTTGCATTGTTTCCACATATTTCTGATAATAAAAAAGACAATGAAGCGAGTGAAAGTTGGAATGAAAATGGCTTGTATTTATCCACTATTAAAATGATTAAGGAAAAATTTCCTGAATGTGTGATAGTAAGCGACGTAGCAATGGACCCATATAGTAATTTTGGTCATGATGGCGTAGTGGAGAATGAAGAGATTTTAAATGATGTAACACTGGAGATATTAGCTAGAATGGCATTAGCACAGGCACAAGCAGGTACAGATATTGTAGCGCCAAGTGATATGATGGATGGAAGAATAGGATACATTAGAAAAAAGTTAGATGAACATGGATATACAAATGTTTTAATTCTTGCATATACGGCAAAATATGCCAGTGGATTCTACGGACCTTTTAGAGATGCATTAAATAGTGTGCCAAAGTTTGGAGATAAAAAGACCTACCAAATGAATCCTGCTAACAGCCGAGAAGCATTAGTAGAATTACAACTGGATATTGATGAAGGAGCCGATATAGTGATGGTAAAGCCCGCGTTATCTTATTTAGACATCATAAGTTTGTTCAGAAAAAATTGTAATATTCCTATTGCAGCGTATAATGTAAGCGGAGAATATGCGATGGTGAAAGCCGCAGGACAAAAAAATTGGATAGATGAAAAGCGAGTACGAGATGAAATTTTACTAAGTATTAAGAGATCGGGAGCAGATGTTATTTTAAGCTATTTTGCTAAAGAATGGGCATTAGATATTGTGAGAATGTAAAATTAAGAAGATTGTTTTCTTTTTGAAGATGGATAGTTTTGATTGTACTAAGTTAGGTTTTTATTCACTATTTTTGTAGTGAAAATAATTATGAGGTATTATAATTTAATTATACTATGGCTGCTAATGAATTCAATACATGCTTGGGGACAACTGACATGCAATGCAGGAAATGATTTTACATTTTGTCCACAATCTACTTATATGCTGGGAGGTAGTC
>DAHXOV010000098.1 GCA_027364695.1 bacterium | reverse complement strand
CTCTACTACTACCTTATTTCCATCTTTTGCTCCATTGATGTCTTCGTAGTGTATAAAAAAGTGCTGGTGCATTTTAGAAAAATCAGGAATTACAAAAGCAGCAGCATCGCTCATTCTAATATTTCCAACAAATTGTGTTTTAGATCTTTGAATGACTTCTACTACTTTACCCGAAATCAGACCTTTTCTCTTTTTGTTTAAAATTTTCACTTTGACATAGTCGCCGTGAAATGCTCTTTCTGCATCATTAGGATGTATATATATATCTTCGTGCCCATCTTCTGTAAGCAAATAAGCATCACCACGATGAGTAAATTCAATAATGCCCGTAATGTATTGATCAGGTTTTTTATACTGGTACTTACCCTTTTTATATTCTGATACTAAATTCTTTTGATGAAGCTCATTTACTATCTTTTCTACTTCCTTTTTGTCTAATGGAATTTGTGATTTTAATCTGGATGTAATTTGTTTGTAATTAAGTGCATGCGGAAACTCTTTTTTTAAGATACTTAGTACTAAATCGTGTATGTCCTTTTTATCTTTTAATTTCATTCATTTTTATTTTTGTCAAATATAGATATTAAAATGGACATCCCTTTATTTACAGATATTCATTAAATTTGCAGTAGATGAATTTGCAGGCATAAAACCATGACTAACTAATAAAAATAAAGATGAATACTCGTCCATCATCAGATACTCAGATCACTTTGTTTTTAGACAGCACTTGCCTATTATGTAATAAAACCGTACAATGGATTTTAATGAATGAAAAAGATCATATCATTCATTTTTGTAGATTAAACTCTGAGTTTGCAAATAAGACCATTCCTGAAGAATACAAAACGATTGACACTGTGATACTATTAAAAAATGGGGATTTTTATATTTACTTAGATGCCTTCATTCAAATTATTCCAAATTTGAAATGGTACTGTAAATTTTTATACATGCTTGTTTTATTACCTCCATTGATTAGAAAAATTATCTACAAATTCATTGCAAGAAATAGAAAAAAATGGTTTGGAGAAACACAGGACTGCTGGCTACCTACAAGTCAATGGAAAAACAGATGGGTGGAATAAGGCAAAAATAATCATCCCTCTTTTCTCTTCATTAAAAATAAAAGGGCTCTTAAAGAGCCCTTTTATTCAAACACCCTATGTTCTAACCATTATTCTTTGACTATTTTGCCTTGTTTTACCGAATCATTGATATGGACCTTATATATGTAAACGCCTGAAGCATATTCTTGAATATTTATAGGCGTGATTACTTTATCTGTCTGAGATTTTAATATTACTCTTCCTGACATATCGGTAAGTTCAATAGTGGCGGTACTACCATTGATTGCAGTGATCACTAAATTAAAATAACCATTGTTAGGGTTAGGGTATATTTCTATAGTTTCTGAATTAGCCAGTAGTTGTTCTATTCCCACGCAAGGTGTTACGAATTGATTATAAGTAGTGCTTCCTGCGCAGCCAAAACTATTTGTTCCATTGACAGTGTATGTAGTACTTATGGTTGGTGAAACGACTATGGTATTAGTTGTTGCGCCTGTGCTCCATGTATAATTAGATGCTCCGTTAGCAGTTAATACCACGTTTATTCCAGGGCAAGATATAGCAGATGCGGTAGAAACAGTAATATTAGGGTTTGGATTTACTGTTAATACTACTGGTTTATTTCCTACACAACCATTTGAACCCGTTCCTGAAACAGTATATGTAGTAGTGATCGTTGGAGTAGCTGCATAAGATGCACCTGTTCCTACTGGCCCCATCCATGTATAATAAGTATAAGTCATTGCAC
>DAHXOV010000360.1 GCA_027364695.1 bacterium | reverse complement strand
AAGGTATAGAGTCAAAAAATTATTTAAAGTATACAACTTTATGCAAGCACCTGAAGTAAGTATAGTTACGCCTGTTTATAGATCTGAGCACAATATAAGAGAATTTGTATCTCGTGTCATTCAAAATATAGAATCAATCACACCGGAATATGAGATTATACTTGTAAATGATGCTTCGCCCGACAGGTCATGGGAAATTATCACAGAAATAGCTGAAAAAAATAAAAAGATTAAAGCCATTCATTTAAGCCGTAATTTTGGTCAGCACCCGGCTATTTTTTGCGGGCTTCAACACAGCAGAGGCAGCGCGGTGATAGTAATGGATTGTGATTTGCAAGAAAATCCTGATGATATTAAACAGATATATGAAAAATATAAGGAAGGTTATGATATTGTTTATACTCATAAGAAAAGCAGAAAGCACGCTGTATGGAAAAACATAGCCACCAAACTTTTTACATACATTTTTAATTATTTAATTGATAATAAAAATCTGGCCAGTAATGAAAATGTTGGTTCGTTTAGTTTAATATCCAGAAATGTAGTAGATAATTTTTTAAAGTTTAAAGATTGTCAGTTTCATTATCTCATTATTTTAAGATGGTTAGGATTTAAATATACTTTTATTGAAATAGAACATGCTGAAAGAAAACATGGTAAGAGTTCATATAACTTTAAAAGATTGTTTGAGCATGCATTGGTAGCCATTGTATTTCAGTCGGATAGATTATTAAGATGGAATATCTATATTGGCTTTTTCATTGCAGCATTTGCCTTCATACTGGGTATATTGATCATCGCATCCTATTTTATTCATGGTTTTGCACAGGGTTGGGCAAGTTTATTTGTATTAATTCTTTTTTCATTAGGCATTATTCTATTCTCTATTGGCATTGTTGGCTTGTACATTGGGAAAATGTTTGAACAAACCAAACAAAGACCTGTTTATATTGTTGATAAAAGAATTAATTTATGAGTTTTATTGGATTGCCGCCTGGGAATATTCTACAAAATTTATACTTAAATGAAAGATTAGATGCTCTTTTGAAAAACAAACAATTAAAAACATTTTTAGAGATAGGATCAGGCAATGGATTTGTGTCACGTATTTTATTAAATAATGGTATGCAGGGAATAGGTATTGATTTAAATATATCTGCATGTGAGCACAACCAGCAGTATAACGCTCAATATTTAAGTACCAAAAAATATGAGGTCATTTGCGATGATTTTTTACATCACCATTTTAGTTTAACTTTTGATTGTATTATATCTTATATGGTGATTGAACATTTAAATTTTGAAGAGAGAAAAAAATTTATTGACAAAGCGAAAGAACTTTTAAATCCTGAGGGGCTGATGATCTTTCAGGTGCCAGCAGGTATGAAATACTGGAATATTGAAGATGAAGTAGCAGGGCATATCATTCGATATGAAAAAAAAGATATAGAGAATATATTAAATTTACATCAACTTTGTCTGCATCATTTGGCATGGCTTAATTATCCATTATCTAACTGGCTTTTTGGATGGTCCAACTTTCTCATAAAAAAACAGGAAGCAAGAAAATTAAATCTGTCTATGCAAGAAAGAACCATTGAAAGTGGTCATAGAAAAGTAAAGTATAAAACTACCTTTCCAAAGATATTTAATCTTCTTCTCAACCCTGTTGTCTTATATCCATTTCATTTATTACAAAAACTATTCTGTAAACAGCAGAATGCACTTATCCTATATATGGAATTCACCAAACAATCAATATTATGATAAAACAGTATGGTATTTCAGAAATGAAGTCAATTAACAGTGAAGAAGAAAAACATACTGAAAATGTATTTTTGAGGGGATTTACCATCGTTCCCAACATTTTAAATGAGCATGAATTACAAAGCATTAATCCTTTAATAGAGAAAATATACATACAACAAAAAAAAGAATTTGATCATTCGCTGGACGACATTAATGAAGCAGATGTAGTAAGAGCACCAATCGCTTATCACGAAATATTTGCCAAAATCATAGAAAATGAATTTATTTTATCTCTGCTGAAAAAATTATTAGGAAACGCTTTCATATTACATTTACAAAACGCCATTATTAATAGACCATCCAAAGAGCATTATCAAACATCGTGGCATAGAGACATTCCCTATCAGGAATACACTGTAAGTAAGCCAATATCCGTTAATGTATTTTATTGTTTATCTCCTTTTAATGAAACAACCGGCGCCACTAAAATATTACCCTATAGCCATTTAAGAGAACACTTTCCAAGTATTGAATTTACAGAGGAAAATGGTGTAACAGTGCATGCTAATGCAGGCGATGTGGTAATATTTGATAGCTGGTTATATCACAGAGCATCTGTAAATATTTCAAATATTGTAAGGTATGGATTAAATCATGTTTATACTGTGCCAATATTTAAACAGCAAATAGATTTACCCCGATTCTTAAATGGAAAATATTCAGATCATCCTGTCCTCAAAGATATATTAGGATATACTTTTCAAATACCATCTAATGTTTCAGAATACAGAAAAAACCGTTTGAATAAAATAAACAAAAAATAATATGGGAATTCTCAAAAAAGTCAATGAATATTATTCTGAAAAAATTAAGCAACACGGCAATGTAAGCCATGGAGTAGATTGGAACAGTAAAGAATCACAATTTTTAAGATTTTATCAATTATGTAAAGTAATTGATTGGCAATCACCTGCTTTCTCTATACTAGACTATGGTTGTGGTTATGGGGCATTGATTGAATACATAAGTTCTTGGCATTCTAATTTCAATTACACAGGATATGATATATCTGAAGAGATGATTAAACACGCAAAGAAAATTCATCAGGATAAAAAAGTAATTTTTACCACAGAAGAAAATGATTTATCAAAATACGATTATGTAATAGCGTCAGGTATTTTTAA
>DAHXOV010000085.1 GCA_027364695.1 bacterium | reverse complement strand
AGAGATGGCAATTTCAAATGAGTCCACATCAGAGTTGTAATAATCGTTGATAAGTGTGGATTGGAATTTAGCTTTTTTTATTTCCATTCGCAAGGAGATGATGGGGAGTTGAGAAAATTTTGGGATGATTTTTTGAATGAGAATAGGATGGAGATGGTAAATAGCCACAAAGCAGGTAATGGCATTTTTGATAGATGCTTCGTCAGTGAAAGGGATGGTGAAAGTGTATGTATGTTGATGTATGTTTAGATGAATGATGGAATGTTGATGATATTTTTCAATTTTGTGGATGCGTGCTTTGTCAATTGTATTTTCTGAGATACAAGTGTAATGATGGGGGAAGTTTATTTGTTGCAAGAAGGTATTCTGATATCTTTGAATGATATTGATGGTGGAGTGAGAGAGTAATTTTAATTTTTCATTGAGCTTTTGATTTTCGTTTTCAAATCCTTCTGAGTGGGCACTGCCAAAGTGTGTAAGTATAGATATATTTGGATGGATGATATTTTCAAGTGGGTCCATTTCATTTGGTAAAGACATGCCTGCTTCAAATATACCGAGTTGATGTGATTCACTTAGATTGAGCACAGAGAGTGGTACGCCTATTTGAGAATTAAAACTTTTGGGGCTTCGACATATATGATAATCATCTTTAAGTAAAAAGTACAACCATTCTTTTACAATGGTTTTTCCATTGCTTCCTGTAATACCGATAATGGGGATATTAAATTTTTGTCTGTGATGATGTGCTAACTTTTGTAGCGCAGTGATGGTATTTTCTACAAGTATATAATTGACATCTTTTTTTATTGTAATGTGGTTGGTATGTTGAACTATAAAATTTCGTATACCCTTTTTATATGCTTCGTTGATGAAATGGTGTCCATCATTTTTTTTAGTGACGATGGCGATGAATAATGCATTTTGTGGGATATATATTTGTCTTGTGTCAATATAGATGGAGGAAATGATTTCCTTGTGAGAGAGGAATGTTTTTTTTGCACCAACAATTTCAGATATTTGGGAGATGGTATAGTTCATTTATTTTTGTGATAAGATTGACTGAAACATTGTCTGCAGAGGGGTTGGTAGGTATCAGTTTCGCCAAGTAATATAAGTTTTTCAGAAGAAGTAATTCGATGAGACACATAAGCAAGATTACCACACTTGACACAGATGGCGTGCACTTTTGTTACATATTCGGCAGTGGAGAGGAGCTGGGGCATAGGACCAAAGGGTTGTCCTTTATAATCCATATCTAAACCAGCGATGATGACTCTGATGTTCTTGTTGGCTAAGTAGGTAGCCACATCTGTTATTCCAGGGTCAAAAAATTGGGCTTCATCAATTCCTACTACATCTGTGTTTTCTATATCTACGGAGAGTTGAATGCTTTGGCTATTTTGTACGGGAGTACTGATGATCTCTCTTCCTTCGTGAGATACTATTTTGAGAGCATCGTAACGAATGTCTATTTGTGGTTTGAAGATTTGAATTTTTTGTTTAGCAAATTCGGCTCTTTTTAATCTACGAATGAGTTCTTCTGTTTTTCCAGAGAACATACTTCCACAAATAACTTCTATCCATCCTCTTTGAATTTCTTTTTTTGTTTCTAGAAACATAAATTGATTACATGTTATATGCTACAAAGATGTTTAATTTAAATAAACTAAGCAACACTGATTTTTGGTTTTATACAGATTTGTATGAAAATAATGATAACACTTCCGTAGGTAAGAATTTTGAAGTGGTCGTAGTATTCGTTGAATATACCTAATAGTATTTTTAAGTTGAAACATAAAAACGCAATGATGAATAAGAACAGATGTGTTGGTGACAGGGTTTTATTTAGTGAGGCTAAAATTAAAATAGAAATGGATGGCAATTGCAATAAAAAAGCATAATGTTGTTGGTGTGGAAATACAAGGGGAATGAGTGCTATTATATAAGTTGCTTCATAAAAAAGCGTCATTTGATTATTGGTTTTTTGAAAGGGATATTTGCGTATGATGATGAGTGCTGATGATATTAGAAATATTCTTGCAGCAAAGATGATGAGTTTGACATAATGGGGTGGTAGGTCTAGAATGTATCTTCTGATGGGTAGGGCGTCTATGTCAGGTGCATGTTTCATAAACAAAGTAGTGATGAGTGTAGATATACTATGGAAACTTCTTTCGTCCACATCCAGTATGTGTAGTGGATGGTTGGGATTTACTAATTTCCAACATTGGTTTATGCATTCAAGATAAAAGTTTGTTTTCATCCACGATAGGGGTAAAATGAAAAAGAGTAGAACAAAGAATAAAGTGTAAAGTGATGTTTTCCAATAAGCTCTGTATATATAATAGACGAGTAATGGTATGGCGAGTAGCTTTATGTTTATGGCTAATGCCAATAAGAGAGCAGAGGTGATGTTTTTTTGTTCCCATAAGAAATGGAGTGAATAGGTCATTAGGAAAAGTATGAGAATAGTTACTTGACCAGCATGATAATTTTCGCGAATGGTTCGTATATTAAATAATATGAGAAGTATATAAAAGATGAGTTGTGTTTTTATGGGGTAGGTTGAGATAGTAAGAAATTTTGATATTTTACGAATGATGAGATATAAAAAATAAAAATTGATAAGCAGCCATAATAAATTAACCCAGTATGCATTGATATAAGTGAATGGATATATAATGTAAGCAAAGAATAAAGAATAATAGTAATAATATCCATCAATATAAGAATAGGCATAAGGATTGATGTGATTGACAACATCTGAAGCCGCCATCTGATAGATAGTGAAATCATTTCGTTCTTTCGCTTCTATGAGAGAAAAGATGATAGCAATTGTAAAGAATAAAAATTTATAGTAGGATGGCTTGAGGTATAACAAAAAAGTATTATTAATTGATTTCATCGCCTCTGATCATTCTGTAAATTCTTCTTGCTTCGGGGACATATAAGCTACCTGAATAATCATTCAATAATTTCAAATAATATTCCATGGCTTTTTGCTTATCATTGAGTTTGTATTGATAGAGTTGTGCCAGTTTGAAGACAGCATCGTCTGCATACATTTCTTGCGGATAATAATTGATAATATTCAAGTACATCTGCTCTGCTTGTTGCCATTCATTTTTTATTTCGTATATTTTTGCTTTTTGAAAGAAAATATCATCTTCCATAGAATGATTGGTAAATTTTTGATTGATGGAATCCATTATGATCAAGGCACTATCCAATTTGTTTTGAAAAAGCAACAATTCTGATTTTGCAAAGTAAGAGAGCGGAAGTCCTGTGGAGTCATTGAAGAGCGCATTTGAGATCATCATTGATAATTGTAAAGCATCATTGGCGATCAACTTGGATGTGGCGCCTTTTATGATATCCGCTTGTGATTTGGATAGTTTAAATTCACCTGAATAAAAACTTATTTTTGCTCTTTTAAATTGTGCCTCTTGTCCGAGTTCTTCATATTTAAAGTCCTTTTCTACTTGCATGCACAGTAAGATGGCTTCCCACAATTTTGTTTTTAATACATAAATATCGGCAAGTTTTAATTTAAATAGCGCTTTTTTTTCTGGCTTGATGGCTTGTGTGGAAATGTAATTGTTGAGTAAACTATCTGCTTTTTCAAATTGATTTAAGTATTTTGCATAAATATCTGATAGATTTAATACTAAAGGATAAATGATGGGCGAATTTTTATTTTCTTGAATGTATTGATAGATATGTGCTTTGAGTTCCTGTATCTTTTCTAGTGAAACGGAAACTGTTTGGGTAGTAGATAAATATTTGTTTTGCAGATATTCTAACTTAGCACTTTCATAAAAAGGATTTTTTTCCCCCTTTTTTATTATTTCTTCAAAACATCTTTCTGCAATATGATATTGTTGATTTTTAGCACATATTTGACAAAATTGAAACAGTTTAAGTCCTTCATCATTGATTCTTTTATTATATGATTTTATTTGGATAAATGCTTGTTCATATTCAGATTGTTGCGTAAGAATATAAATTAAAAATTCAATATAAACACTATTTTCAGGATATTTTTGTAGTCTTTTGATGAGTTCCTGTTTTAGTATAGGCTGAAATATCTTAGTAGTGTCGTTGGGATCATAGGAAAGTAAAGATTGCATTTGATTTTGCACGTTATACAATTCACCTGGATTAGAATACAGCAGATCTAAATATAGATTGATAAGAGATTTATAATCCTTGGTTTGATGGTAAATTTCTGATCGTTCGTAATAAAAAGGATAATCAGTTAGTTTTTGCCCTTTTTCATATACTTTGAGGGCGTAGTTGGGCATCTGATATTTCATAAATTGCTTGGCAGTCAATAGGATGGTATTAAGATCTTTGGGTAATTTATCTATCGCTTTTTCAAAATATTGCTGCGATTTTTTATCGTTATCCTGTAAGGCATAGATATTCCCCAGATAAACATAGTAGTCCGTTCTTTTTGGATTTTTTTTCATTTGTTTGTTGATTAGATTTTCTGCTTCGGTATATTTCTTTGTATTGATGAGTGCTTCGTAATAATAATCTATCCAAAATTCGGGAGCTACTTCATATACATCATGTAGCAGTGGCAATGCTTTTTCATAATCCCTTTGTAGTAAATAAGACTGAACGAGTTGATACTTTTGTTGATAATTCATTTGCGAATACGAAATCTGTTCTGAAAAGATGAGTAAGACAATTGTTGTAAAGAAAAACTGAGGATATATTTTTTTTGATTTTTTCATTGATAATGCAATGACGGGGTTACAAAAGAGTTAGAATTGGTAGATGAGATAAAGCAATTATAATTCAGCGGCTTCTGCTATAAGCTGGGCAATGTCTTTTACATTGCTAGTGTTTTCTTTTTGAAAATGTTTTACACCATCGCTCAGCATTAAGTTACAAAAAGGACATGCTACTGCAATGATTTCGGGCTGATGAGAGAGTGCTTCTTCTGCTCTTTCGTTATTTACTTCTTTGTTTCCTTTTTCTGCTTCTTTGAATATTTGAGCACCCCCTGCGCCACAGCAAAAACCTTTGGCACGATTTCTTTTCATTTCTATCAGTTCTCCCTCTAGTTTTTCTATTATGTTTCTTGGTGCTTCATATATGTTGTTGGCTCTTCCTAAATAACAAGGATCATGATAAACAATTTTTTTCCCTTTGAATGTACCGCCTTGTAGTTTTATTTTACCTTGATTGAGTAACTCTTGTATCAATTCAGAGTGATGAATAACTTCATAATTTCCGCCTAGTGTAGGGTACTCATTTTTAAGAATATTAAAACAATGTGGGCAAGCAGTTACGATTTTTTTTACGCCATAATGATTGAGTGTAGTGATATTTTGCATGGCTTGCATTTGAAATAAAAATTCGTTGCCTGCTCTTTTTGCGGGGTCACCAGTACATGTTTCTTCGGTACCCAATACAGCAAAAGACACACCAGCTGATTGAAGTATCTTAGCCAAAGCTTTGGTTATTTTTTGTGCTTTTTCATCGAAACTGCCAGCACACCCTACCCAAAAAAGATATTCTATACTTTCTCCGTTAGCCATTGCCTCTGCTAAGGTTTTTACTTTTAAAGTATTCATAAAAACGAAATTTATCAGAATGGCAATAATAGATAAATTTTATGTGTTGAGCAAGGGCGGAGCGTAATTGTTTAAAAGTATTACTAAATCAGAAAGATTATTTTTTCTTTAATACAAGCACATTGTTTTTATGGTAAATAGTTATGTAATTCTTGTTATTTTTATATTTATTTATCTCAAGGTAACAATAGGCCGGGCTGGGTAGATAATAATATCTATCGTTGCAGTCATTTTCAATAACAGCAATGTACTCGGCATTAAACACATCAGGAAAATAATATATTCTCTCTCTGAATGCAAGATGAGGTACTGCACACATAGAGGCGCTGACAGAAGCATTGTCAGGTATTAAACGGATGGCTTCTTTTATTTCTTCCATGTTGTATCTTTGATAATAATAATGGGTATCCAATATCTTTGTAATTTTTGACCATTTTGTGGGTTCTAAATAATTATTTACATTGAGTTCAAAATATTGATATAAAAAGAAAATACTTAATATCATTTGAATTATAAAGGGCTTTATGCTGGATATAAAAGTAATGATTACATAAGGCATCCATATTGCAAAGAGAATATTGTAATGACCAAAATTTCCCCACATACTCCATTCATTAGATAAACAGGATATCAATATAGACGGAATCAAAATAATACTGTACTTCCAATGCATGAAAAATAATAATAAACCACCACTATAAAGCAGGTATTTTATTTTGACTTGTTTTTCGGGAGTATCAACTATCATTGAGATAAATTTTCCTGGATTATCAAGTATGTTTTTAATTACATCATCAATAGAATTTCCAATATGATTGAATCGCCAATTACCAATTGGAAGACTGGCAAGTGGCTTATACATAGGTAATATAAATTTGTACACAAGAATAAAGTAAAATACAGAAAATAAGATGGTCAATAAACTGTATTTCCATTTATATTCCTGTTCTGATGCCATGATAAAAATACCAAGCATTGTCATATAAATAGCAGTATCTTCTCGGATGAGCAAAATAATAGTAAAAATAATAATATAGGATTTTAATTGGTGGCTGAAGTAAAAATATAAAAGCCATGGGATCAGGATTACGAATAAGACAGTTACATGAAAATCAAAACTTAAAGTATTGTATATGGAGTAGTGCAAGTAGTATAATACCACAGTTAATACAGATAAATACTTTTTGGAGTATTGAAACCTTACCAGTTTGTATAAACCAATAGCGCCTACGATAAGATAAAATAGCTGTAAGTACAACAGCACATTTTTTCCTAATATCCAATAAAACATAGATTCAATAGGCAAAATAAATGTGGTATGATCACCTAAAAAGAATATACCATTAGGCGCATTTTGATATATTGTGCCAGCGGGATATTTGAAGTGTGAAAATAAATATACATATTGATTGTATAGTCCCATATCCATGGCATTAGAACGAAAAGTTTGGTGAGCATAAATAGAAATAACATACCCTACTATAAAAAATACTAAACTAAATAGTATTACCAAATAATCCCACACATCTAATTTTCTAACATAATGATGTAATGAAAGAGAAAAATTCTTTTTCATATTCAATTCAACTGATTGGGGCAATTATACAACAAATTATGAAAATCTTATTAATTCCGTTTGTCTTATCTTTTATTCAGTTATTTAGTTTTTTTCCCATTTATCACATTTTGCTAACTGCATGTCAACTTTTAATCTTTGAAACTCGTATAAAGAATAGAAATTTAATTAAAGTAATATGAAAACAATAAAAAATTACTGCTATGAAAACAAAATTATTCGCCCTGTTTACAATGGTTGTACTTACAGCCAATGGGCAAATGGGATCACTCATCACCAATACGGATAATACAAAAAATGAAGCGTATTGGACTCAGCTAGCTGGTCAAAAAAAACTGACATTTTCTGAAACAGAAGAGTTTGTCAAAGCACGTTTAAATGACAATGGGATTTTGTTTAAAGATGTAATAAATAATCCTCCAACTATACAGCAAGCTTGTACAAATATGGATTTTGAGTCAGGCACATTGAATGGATGGATAGCTACTAATGGATATAATCCCCAATATAATGCTACAGGATGTTGTCCTTTTGCAGGTGGAGCACAAGCGATTATGACTGGAACAGGCACCGATCCTTGTGGATCTTTCCCCCTTGTGTCCCCTGGTGGTAATTTTTCTTTAAAATTAGGAAATAACCAAGTAGGTGGCAGAGCAGATAGAATAGAACAAACGTTTTTAGTTACAACAGCCAATGCTTATTTTACATACAAATATGCAGTGGTGCTTCAAGATCCAGGACACAGTCCAATTAATCAACCTAAATTTGAAATTGAGATGTTAGATCAAAACGGTAATTCAATACCTTGTACTTATTATAGTGTAACGGCAGGACAAGGTATCCCAGGATTTCAAAATTCTGCTGCTTGCCCTGGTGTTATATTTAAGACATGGTCAAACGTGTCGGCTGATATTACCGCATACATTGGTCAGAATGTTACCATTCGTTTTACTACTTATGATTGTGCACTTGGTGGTCATTATGCCTATGCATACATAGATGGTTCTTGTTTGTCATTTCCACAAACGCAGCCCGATACTATTTGTGTAGGACAAAGCAAAACATTGTGTGCCCCAGCAGGATTTGCAAGTTATGTATGGAGTGGAACAGGTGTAAATGGCAATACCAATCAATGTGTAACAGTAAGCAATCCTGGTAACTATGCAGTGCAAACTACTATGTTTACAGGATGTACAGGACCTACTTTTTATTATCCTTTGTACAATCATCCCACACCTAATGCTAATTTTAATATTGGCAATAGCAATACCACTTGCGGACTTACAGTAACTTTTTATAATACATCCAGTAATGCGGGTGGCACTACATACTGGTTTTGGGATTTTGGAGATGGCAACACTTCTGTAGTACAAAATCCTGTTTATACTTATGCTTCTGCAGGACAATACAGTGTAACTCTTATTGTAGGAAACTCCTATGGTTGTTATGACACCACAGGTATGCTGATAGATGTGAATAATCCTGTCATTGCAGATTTTCAATACAATGATGTATGTCTGGGCACTGCAACTTCGTTTACCAATTTGAGCACTATTAATCAAGGTGCCATTACGGGCTACCAATGGAATTTTGGAAACGGAGCCACTTCTAATCAAAATAATCCGAATTATGTTTATGCTAATGCAGGTACTTATTCTGTCATGCTCATTGCAATATCTAATAAAGGATGCAGTGATTCAATCACCAAAGTAGTAAATGTTTATCCTGTGCCTACAGTTTCGTTCTCTGCACAAAATGTTTGTTATGGGAATCCAATAAGCTTTAACAGCAATGCTAATATATCCAGTGGAAGTATTGTTTCATATTCATGGAATTTTGGTAATGGGCAAGTATCTGGCATGAGCAATCCATCCTATCAATATCCTGCCGCTGGCAATTACAATGTGAGTTTGACAGTTGTTTCAAACAACAATTGTACAAGTACTTATTCATCTGTTGTAACAGTATATCCATTACCTAATGCAAACTTTTCTGCAGCCAACGTATGCTACGGCACAGCAGTGAATTTCAATAACCAGAGCACTATCTCAGGAGGAAGTATTGTTTCATATTCATGGAATTTTGGTAATGGTCAAACAGCTACACAAACGAATCCGCAAACAGCGTATATTTCACCAGGTACTTATTCTGTGATGTTGATGGCAGTGAGCGATAATAACTGTGTTTCATCTGTTACAAAAACGGTAGAAGTATATGCTTTGCCCAATGCACAATTTTCAGCTAATAATAATTGTGTCAACAGCACTGTTACTTTTAATAACCAAAGCAATATTACAAATGGACAAATCGTACAATATCAATGGAATTTCAGTAATGGTAGCAGCTCATCTCTTGCAAACCCACAATTGAATCTAAATACAGCAGGGATATACACGGCTACACTTACCGTAGTT
>DAHXOV010000064.1 GCA_027364695.1 bacterium | reverse complement strand
GAGTGAAATCTTTATTTGACCAAGTAAGAGAAAAAATACTCAGTAGAAATGGAGGCTATACTCGCATCATTAAAATAGGAAACAGAAAAGGTGATGCTGCTGAAATGGCAATGATAGAATTGGTAGATTTTAATGATATGTACACTAATAATAAAAGCACAAAAGCAGGAAGTAAAAAAGCAAAAACCCGTAGAGGTGGGGCTAAAAAACCTAAGTCGGAAAATATTACAGACACGAACAAAACATCTGCCCCAACAGAAAATACACAGGATGCTTCAGAATCATCCAACACACCACCAGCAAATGAGTAGGATGTAAGATTTTTAAGAAGAGCCCTTGCTACTAAGCAAGGGCTCTTCTTTTATAGGGCTACCCTAATAATTATTATTCTATCAATTATGAATTCCGCCTATGCTCAGCTTAAAGTAATGCAAAATGTTCCAAATCCATTTGATAATTCTACAACAATTAAATACAAGGTCTCAGTTACTGGATAGACATTAATACGTCACGATTCATTTCAACGGAATACTTTTGCTTTAGATAATTAATCCATTGTTTTTCTAAGTAATTTTGATAATCTGCAATAACTTGCCCTTTAGCTTCCAATAATGTTTTGGGTGAAGGAGCAAGGATTTTATTCATAACAATGACTTCTATTTTGTTTTGATTTGTATTGGTATTGTTTTCAGAAATAACACCTATTTTCCAATTTTTATCTATGAATGGATTTTCACCTTTGAGCACCATTGTGTTTTGAATGGATAGATTGAGCTGAGATTTTTTGTTGATGCTTTCTGTTATTTCTTTTTCAGTCTTTTTCTTATTTAAAAGTGCTCTTACTTCTTTTGCTATTTTTTCGTCTGCACATTTGTATATCGTGATGTCTGCTCTTTCAGGCCATTGGTATTTATTTTTATTGTTTTCATAGAAAGTTCTGAGCCCCGCACTGTCTTTTACTGCTTTACTCCATACACTTTTATCAGTGATGTCAAAAAGGAGTATGCCATCTCTGTATTCGTTGATCAATTGTTTGTATTCGGGATATTTTTGAGGCAATCGGTCCTCTTCAAAATCAATGATGGCTTTTTCTCTCCATTTGACATAGAGGTTTTCCATTAGTCCTTTGATTTCTGTGGAACTCCTTGCAATCATTTGAGATTCTAAGTAATGAGCAAAATCTTTGAGGGTGTATGTTTTGTTGCAGAGTTTGACAAGTTCAAGATTTTCTATAGGTTTTATTTTATCTGCTTTCCATGTGGCTTGTAAGTAGGAGGAATCCAAATATTTGAGGATTTGATCTCTATTTTTGAGTTTTTCGGTGAATTGACATTCTTCTTTGATTTTTGCGATGAGTGCCTGTCTGCCGGCTAATCCTCTTTGGTCTTTTTGTATTTTTGCCTTGAGCTCATTTTTGATAACCTCAAAAGGCGGAAGGAGTTTAAGACCTATTCTTTTAATAATATGATACCCATAAGGGCTTTCTATGGGCTCAGATATGTCGGCATCTTTTTGAATGGCAAAGGCAGCATTTTCAAATACCGCAGGGTAGCGCCCTGATTTGAATGGTGGCAGCAATCCATTCCTTGCTTTGCTTTGTTCATCATCGGAAAATTGTTTGACAGCATCTTCAAAGCTAAGTTCAGATTTTTTAATTTTTTCATATAGTTCCAAGGCTTTTTTGCGGGTGTTTTCTTTATCTTGTGCTTGAGCATCTTTGGGGAATTTTATCATAAGATGTGCCACTTGAATTTCGCCACGAGTTGGCTTTTTATCATATACTTTTACTATGTGATAGCCGTATTTTGTTCTGGTAATTGGGCTCATCTCACCTACTTTGGTATTGTATGCTGCAGACTCAAATGGATATACCATATCAAAGGCAGAAAAATATCCAAGCATACCTTGGTTGTCTAATACAGATGCGTCGTCAGAAGTTTTGGGAGCGAGGCTTAAAAATTTGTCTGAGGAAGCGTTTTTAATGTATAGAGGGAGGTTTTTGATAGAATTGAGTTTGGCTTTGTAGGTGGCGCTGTCTTTTTTCTTAAGGTCAGACTGAATGTGTGTGTGGTTACGAAGTAATTTTTCGTATTCTGTAATTTCTTTTGCAGTAGGGAGTTTGCCAAGCAGCGTATTTTTAATGAGATGGGTTCGTGTCCATGCTTCTAATGTGTCTTTTGGTAAATCGTCTTGTCCACATCTTACAAGTATATGTGCCGCTTTGACTTCAGTTTTGAGTCGATTGTAGGTTTCTTCTAATATTTTTTCATTGGTATTTTTATCGTTGAGATAGGGGGCAGAGAGTTGCTTTTTATAATTATTAAATTCTGTAATGAATTGTATTGTTGTATCTAAACCGTTGGCTTCTGCTTCCAGTACTTTCATTTTATAAAGCGCAAACATTTGGGCGTATTCTTCAACTGTTTTTTTATCTATGGCTTTGCCATTATTTTTACGGTAGAGTGCTTCAAATTCGGACTTTGCAATGGCTTTGCTGCCCACTTTCATTATGATTGGATCGTTATTATTCTGAGAAAAAGAGAGTTGGTTAATTAAAATTAATGCAGGTATGATGAATTTTTTCATAAGACAGGTTTTAATTTTAGCACGGCAAGTATAAGAAAAAACTTAATAGTATTGAAATATAAAAATGGTTAAGGATGATGCAACTTCAAGAATTGATAAACGGCGTCTTTTATGTTATTTATATGGATAGGAATTTTTATTTTTCCTTGACCAATATCTTCTATCAGTGTGAAATAAATTTGTGCCGGTGTGTTTTTCTTATCTTGTTTTATTTTTTGCAGGATAGATGTTATGTCTTCTTTTTGAATAGTATGAAGGTAATGAAGTGAAAAATGTTGGCTGATGTCGTCATAAATTTTTTGAACGATGTTTGATGGCGTAATATGGAGTGATTGTGCTATATGGTTTTCAATAAGAATGCCTAGTATCACTGCATATCCGTGAGGGATATATTTTTGTTTTTCATCATATAAGCCCTCAATAGCGTGGGCAATTGTATGACCGTAATTGAGAAGTTGTCTTTCGTTTGTATCGCTAGGATCTTTTTGAATGATATTTAATTTGAGTTGAATGGCTTTTAGAATAACAGAGGTATTTGGGAGATAGGATTTCTGTAATTCATTGATGGACAGATGATAAAAAGAGGCATCTTTGACCAGTGCTATTTTTAGTATTTCCGCCCATCCACTCATCATCTGTTCTTGAGACAAGCTGTTTAAAAATTCAGAAATAATGATGTTTTTTATTGGTAAATAGATAGTACCAAGGATATTTTTGGTATGCTGGTAATTGAGTGCATTTTTCCCACCAATACTTGCATCTACCATAGAAAGCAAAGTGCTAGGGACAGCAACACAACGAAGTCCTCTTTTGAACACACTGCAGGAAAATAAAGCAATATCGTGCAAGGTGCCGCCACCAATGATAAAAATATGTTGGGAGCGAGAGATATTTTCTTTCATCAGAAAATTCCAAATTTTTTCTGCTGTTGAAAGTGTTTTAACGGACTCTGAAATTTCCAGTACAAGAATTTTGTTTTTTAATTCAAATAGAGGGCGATATTTTTCAAAAATATTTTTTTCTGTAATAATGACGGCGGTGTGTGTGTTTGAAAGATGTTGATGAAACGAAGAAAGAGAGCGCCATTCAATTTCGTTTGTAAATGTTATTTGTACAAAGTTTTTCATAGATTAAAAATAAAAAATGAGCATGGAGCATAAAGAATGATCAGTTATTTTTGATTGAAATAGAGGGTAAGGAGATGGGAAGTGGCGATATTCTGTTTTAAATATAAAAGGATTATATAAATTAAAATTATAATTATAATACATTTCAATATTTTCACTTATTAAGAAGTTTTGAATGGAGGCAGATGGAATTTGAGAAAGTGTTTTTAATGTATGTGAAAGTAATAAAATCATTGTGAAAGAATATTTAAGAATGTGTTTTTCCATTGGTTTACAGAATAATATTTTTCTACGCCCCACCTGCCTTGTTTTCCTAATGTTGTTCTTTTCTCTTTGTTTTCAATGAGTTTAGAGAAGGCATTTATTCAGTCGTTTTTATCATTGACGAGTATTCCGCCATTTGTTTTTTCAATGATTTCAATATTAGCGCCTATATTATTTGCTATGCAAGGAATTTCACAAGACAAATAGCTAAGTATTTTTAAGCCACACTTACCCTTACTCCATTCATCATTGGGCAATGGCATAATACCAATGTCAAAAGTATTAAGTGCTTCAATTTCTTTGTCTTTGTCCCAATTTTCTGAATATAGATTGAGTTCATGAATGAACATTTTTTTTGCAATGATTTTATATTCAACAAAAGGATATTTTTTTTTTATTTCTTTCAGGACATCTGTTATGCTGAGTAAATGAGCAAGTGTAGAATGGCTTCCCATCCATCCAATGATGAGTTGGTTTTCTTGATGCCTTAAATGATGCAGAGGAACAAAATAATCAGTATCTACCACTGTGGGTATTGTGATGGTATGAGTATTGTGTTTCAAAGAAAAATCTTTTAAATAATTATTTCCCGTGATTACAATATCTGCGTTTTGGATAAAATGTATCGTTTTAGAATATGGTTGCTTAATAAGATGGGTAAGAGGGTTAGCGGTTTTTAGAAAAATAGCATCATCAAAATCAAAAATAAGTGTTTGTGTTTTCTTTTTTATTTTTTTTATCCAATAAGGAAAATGTAACCAATGTAATTCTCTGTAAATAATAATAACATCGGCATTTTTGAGTGATAAAATCTGTTGTGTTCTTTTGATAAAAGTTTTAATAAAAACACTCAACTTTAATAAATAATTTTTAGAATAAAAAAGAATGTAGTCGTCTGATTCATTCAGTAGATAAAGATATTCTATTTCGTATTTTCCTTGAATATGAGGATAAAACTGATACCACCTGTATCTTTCATTGGGTGCGCGGTTGGGACGATGTATAGCAAAGACAACGAGTTTATATTTTTTCATTGGGAGTACTGTATTGGTTTCTCTGTATGAGGTTTAATGTAATTGAAATTGACAGTACTTAATGCTATATCCTTGTTGAGTAAAAAGTTTTTCATAATAGGTTTTAATGCTTTTTACTTCCTCTAATTTTGAGTTATTTTCTTCAGCATATAAATTGTATGAGCACAATAATGGTTGTATTCTGAGTGTTTTTAGCACATCTATGGTGTAATTAAAAAAAATATCGTTGTCTGTTTTCAGATGAATAGTGCCATTGGGGATTAAAAATTTTTTATAGTGCGCTAAAAACTTTGGATGTGTCAGTCGTTTTTTTTCTCTTGATTTTTGTATCTGAGGGTCAGGAAAAGTAATCCATATTTCAGAGATCTCATTTTCAGCAAAAACTTTATCTAAAAATTCTACTTTTGTTCGGATAAATGCAATGTTGTTTAATTTTTGTTCAATAGATTGTTTAGCGCCCACCCACATTCTGTTGCTTTTGTAATCAATGCCTATAAAATTTTGATGTAAATATCTCATTGCTAAATTAACAGTATATTCTCCTCTTCCACAAGCTATTTCTATGATAATGGGGTAGTTATTATTAAAATATTCTTTGTTCCACTTTCCGTAGGCAGAGAACGTGCTGTTTTTAATAATATAATCGTTATATGAATAAGCAAAGGAATTTTTGAATTGCTTGAATGCTTCGAATTTTTGCAATTTAGTGGGCATAATCTTGTACTTTTGATAAAGAGTGCGGATCTTCGTAGTGCTGATTTCTTTTTGTTTTTTCTTGATAACAATAATATTCTATAATAAATAAAGATAAAACAAAAAACGGCAGAGCAGGTGTTTTTAATCTTACTAATGAGCCAAAGTTGGAGATACTCAATCCTACTGAATAAGAAAAGAGCAGAGAAAATATCAGCATAAATAAAACGACAGATTGACTATAGATTATTTTGAAAACGAGTAACATTCTATATTTTAAGAATAGCCTGATAAGTAGGTAGAGTAAGACAGCGTTTTCAATGGCAGAAACCAGCATAACGAAATTTCTTACATCCCACAGAGATGGTCTGAACAATCCTGCAAATATGGCTTTTGGAGCAATGCTGATCATGCCAGTGAATGATTTGTCATATTCACCAATATCAAAAGAATTGCCTTTGTAGGCGTCTCTTTTTAAGTCACTTCTTACGATTTCAGATTTTTCCAATATTCTGTCCACTGCATAGTCGCCCATTTTATTACTTAGTAAACTTAATGCAAAGAACCCTAATATACTTCCAAAAGAAATGAGAAGCATGGTTAAAACATTGCGTATAAAGTTTGCATTATATTTATCTAAAATACTGATGCTCCACCAAATAAGAGAGCCTGGTAGCAGTGCGTATAATACATAAGGTTTTACATTCAAATGGATATATACAGCAGAGACGGTAGCTATCCAATAATACCAGTTGAATTTTCTTCTGATAAACAAATTGTAAAAACCATACAAGTACCAACAGATAGCAGATAAAGTAACAGTATCTTTCATAATGCCGGATGTCCAAAAAGCAGTAGATGGTACAGCAAAAATGGCAATGAATAGTTGTTTTTTTAGTTTCGGGTACATTTGACAAAACATTTGAAATAATTTCCAATTGCCCCAAAAACTTATGATAGAAAAAATAAGCGTGGTGGGAATAAATCGTCCTGCTCCAAATAATGTAATTATACTTGTGATTTTGGATACAAAAAAGGCATATTTATCATTTGTCCAAAAAACAGGAAAGGTGTAATCGTCGCTATAGAAATAGTATAATCTATTAGGATGTGTATTTCCAAACATTATTTCAAAATAATCAGAAGGTCTTGTTAATAGAAGTTCCATCAATGCTTTTCCTGTTCTATAATAATTTCCTGTATCTCCATCTTTATAATAAAATGCATATACTAATGCAAAAGCAAAGGCGCCGGTCATTTTAATGATGATGCCTGTATCAAAATGAGTGTATTCATTTTTTCCTTCTATCAGATATTTTTTTTTGTAAAAGATGGCGGCCATTGAAAAAATGATGAGATAGAAAGGGAACAAAAGAAAGTCATATACTTCTATGAAATCTCGAAGAATCATTCGGTTAAAATGGATGTGTTTATATTATTGGTATTTTGTGATACGGTTTTGATAAAAATATCATTCATTGAGAGCGTTTCTTCTTTTACAGATATGATTTCTGATATTGGCAGTATTTGCTGTAAAATTTGATTGATGGTGATCTTATCTTTAAGTTTTATTCTTACCATCCATTCGTTTTGAAATTCTTTTGTGTCCAATAATTCTGCGGAGGTCCATAAAGCATGGGTAAAAGCATGTAAATGCCCTTTGAAATGAATTTGAAAAATAGCGGGTTTAAATTTGTTTTTAATATCCCGAACCTTGCCCTTTAAGACAAGTTTTGATTGATTGATAAGCCCAATATCGTCGCAAAGTTCTTCAACGCTGTTCATATTGTGAGTAGATAGAATAATGGATGCGCCATTTTGTTTTAAATGGAGAATTTCATTTTTGACGATTTCAGCATTAATGGGATCAAAACCACCGAATGGCTCGTCTAAGATGATTATTTTAGGTTCATGAATGATGCTGGCGATAAACTGAATTTTTTGTTGCATTCCTTTACTAAGGTCTTCTATTTTTTTGTTTTTCCATTGTTCTATTTCTAATTTTTGTAGCCACCAGATAGCTTTTTGAAGAGCAGAATATTGATCCATTCCTTTTAATTGGGCAAGGTATATCAATTGATCTAGCACTTTTACTTTTTTATATAATCCTCTCTCTTCTGGCAAATAACCTATTTCATAAATTATATCTTCAATGGCTTCTTTTTGATAAAACAAGACCTTTCCAGAATCAGGAGCGATGATTTGTGTAATAATTCTAATAAGAGTCGTTTTTCCTGCACCATTAGGTCCTAATAATCCAAAGATAGTACCAGATTTTACTTCAATAGATATATCGTCTAAGGCTTTGTGTTGATAATACTGCTTACTTACATTTACAACTTCTAATGCATTCATTTTCAATGAATTTTTGTCTTTTATTTTGCCCAAAATTAGACAAATTGACTTGAAATATAAAGAAAACTGAAAAATATTCCTATTACCAAATAGATTTTTGAAATGGTATGAATGTTGTAGAATATAGATGTATTAACCCCCAAAAATTTATCACTATGGCAAACATTGTAAAACAGGAACTCAAGTTCCCCACCTTCAGAAACTTAATTGAAAGTTTCTTTGAAAATGACTTCCCCGCATTTGGAAGTTCATTCAACAAACTTGTTGGCAGCACCGTTCCATCCGCTAACATTAAGGAAACAGAGGATGCATTTCAAATTGAGTTGGCAGCACCAGGTTTGAAAAAAGAAGACATCAAAATTGATCTGGATAATGAGGTGTTGATCATTTCTTCTGAACAAAAAGAAGAGAAAACGGAAGCGCAGAACAATTACACCCGAAGAGAATTCAATTACGCTTCTTTCAGTAGATCTTTTTATCTGCCTGAAATTGCGGATCCCGATAAAATATTTGCTGAATATAAAGATGGCGTGTTGAGTATTAGCATTCCTAAAAAAGAAAGTGCTATTAAGAAGGCACAAAAAAGAGTTGACATAAAATAAACGGAGAAAGGTGAAGAGAATGTGATAGGCGGGGCTTGTTTGAAAACAAGTCCCGCCTTTTTTTAATGGAAAAAATCTATTGATAATAAATGGATGTAGGAATTTTTCATTTTTTTTCCTTTAAGACAAGTTGAACATGATGGCGGGTGCGTTGTTCTAAAAGTATTTCTTTATCGTGAACAATGGCTTGCAGGAGGGTAGGTGTGTAGTGTCGAATAGTGAGTATAGCTACATTTTCGTTGAATAGAACTTTGAAATGTTTTTGTAATTCTCTGATAAATGGATGGATGATAATTTCATCGTTGGTAGTACAGATAGAAAAGTTAAGCGCAGTGTTTTGCATTAAATTAATTTTTACGCTAAAATCGTTGATGATTTGAAATGTTTTATGTAAATGAGTTTCTGCAAAGAAGGAGTAGTCATTGGATTGTAAAGAAATGAGAATTTGGTGTGGCAAGTATGAATAGGTGGTGATTTTTTGATAATTTTTTGGATGGTGAATAATTGTGCCTTGTGTGCTGGGATTAAGAAATGATTTTACTTTGAGTGGGATATTTTTATTTTGGATTGGTTTGATGGTATTGGGGTGTATGACAGTAGCACCGTAGTAGGTCATTTCAATAGCATCGTAGTAAGTTAATTCATCTATTTTTTGGGTATTTTTGAAATAGCGGGGGTCTGCATTGAGCACGCCATCTACATCTTTCCATATTGTTAGTTCTTTTGCATCAACAAAGTAGGCAAGCAGTGCTGCCGTATAATCAGAACCTTCTCTGCCTAATGTGGTGGAATAATGATGAGCAGTAGAAGCAATGAAACCCTGTGTGAGAAGAATGGATTGGTCATTTATGAGTGGTAAGAGGTATTCAGAGAAATTATTTTGGGAGAGAGGGATATTTACACTGGCAGCACGCCAATGATTATCTGTAATGAGTATTTTCCTTATATCTGCCCAAGTGTTGTAAATGCCGATTGTATTGAGGTATTCAGACACGATGATGCTTGATACAATTTCTCCAATGGAGACAATCTGGTCATAAATTTGCCCGTAAGGAGAAGAAACAGGCTGATTTATATATTGTTCAATGTTTTGCCAGTAAGGATGAATTTGAGTTTCTACTTCCTTTGCTTTATATGGGTGGTGTAAATGGAAGAGTTGGTAAATGATTTCTGAGTGATAGTTTTTAATTTTTTGCAGGTGCTCTGTTGGATTATCTTTTTTGTAGAAAACAGATTTGACAATTTCTTCCAGAGCATTGGTCATTTTACCCATAGCAGAAACTATAACAATCATGGGTTTGTTTTGTTGCTGAATAATGTTCGCAACATTAATAATGAAAGGAGCATCTTTTAAGGATGTTCCACCAAACTTATGAACATTGATGTTCAAAGTATTGAGTTGTTTTTGAAGAGATTATTTTTGGGGTTGTTGTGGCTGTGGATTGTTCTGTGCAGGTATTGCAGGTCCTTGTGGCATGATGGCTGTAGCCGCTTTTTTACGAGTCGTTGATTCGCTGCTTTCTGTACTGGTATTGGTATTACTTATTTTTGGGGCAAGGAGCAAGCTGAATAAGAGCATGATACCTGCAAGCG
>DAHXOV010000012.1 GCA_027364695.1 bacterium | reverse complement strand
AATAATATATGCCTGCTAAAAAACTTAAAGACGCCACTAAAAAACCTATCAATTTGACCAAAATCAAAGGCATCGTAGTACTGATCATTAAAGTACTTTTAGACAGATGAAATAATTTAGAATAAGAGTAACTGCTCCGTTTTTTCTTGGATGGATAAAATGCATGTACCTCTGAATGTATATTTTGTACATACCACAAAATCAATTCGTCAATCACAATCAAATGAGATGAGTGATGAAGTATGGATTGCGCAAGCGAATGGGATATTATTCTAAAACTGGAACCTTTGCCCGCATTCACATTTTCATAGCGTGAAATCTTTTTGTATAGATGAGACAATGCTTTTCTATACCACGAATAATGATATTTGTCGGGTGTTACATAAAGTACATCCATATTTTGCTGTACAAATTTTTTAATTAAATCTGGCAATACTTCTATGGGATGAGACAAATCATCGTCAATGGTTACAATCACTCTTCCTTTGGCTTTGGACAGACCACAAAATGTAGCCTTTTGTTGACCATAATTTCTGGATAAACGAATAGCGCGAATGGTATGACTCATTTTTTTCAACTCAATTATTTTTTCCCATGTTTTGTCGCTGCTATTATCATCTATTAAAATTACTTCATACTCATATTCACTCAAGTAATTACTGATGGATTTATATAAATCTATTACACAGCACTCACTATTGTACACAGGTACAACTACTGATATTTCTATATTATCACGCATTAATGGCAAAAATAATAAAAATCTTATATTCTTTATCTGAATTCAATCCATTCAAATGACATTCTTATCTGCCCGCTATCCCTGCTCTAAGCTAAAAGTAAAGCTGGTCCCTTTATCTGGCTCACTTTGTACATATATACTCTGCTTGTGTGCCTCTATAATATGTTTCACAATAGCCAATCCTAATCCTGTTCCGCCTTGCGCTCTGCTTCTCCCCTTATCCACTCTGTAAAATCTTTCAAAAACTCTTGGTAGATGATTGGCTTCTATTCCTATCCCATCATCTGTTACCACTGCAAGTATTTTATTTTCCTTTCTTTTCATTGTTACTATTGTATGCCCATTTTCTCTTCCATACTTAATAGAATTAGAAATTAAATTAGATAATACCTGCCTTATTCTAAACTTATCTGCATTCACAACAACATAATTCAGTTGGTCATCTTTTAATTGCCTGAGTTGAATATTCTTTTTTTGCGCTTCTAATTCCATCTGATCAAATACTTCATTTACCAATTGTTCCAAGTCAAATAAGTCATAGTCCAGTATCATTGCTCCGCTTTCCAATTGCGAGATGGTTTCCATATCATCTATCATATTAATCATTCTTTGTATATTCTTATCTGTCTTTTTAAGATATTCTAATAAAATTTCATTGTCTTCATAGGCGCCATCTAACAAGGTAGATATATAGCCTTGCACGTTAAATAAAGGTGTTTTCAATTCATGCGATACATTACCCAAATATTCTTTTCTGTAGCTATCTATATTTCTAAATCTCTCTCTTTCTTTTTTTATTTCTTCTTCAATCATATCTACCTGTTGAATTAAGCGTTCTACATCCTGAATATTGAATTTAAAATCATTATTGGGTAAAATTTTTTTTAAATGTTCAGAGATCTTTGTTATTAACAAGCCTTCATTCTTTTTCTGAAAATACATAATGGACACCATTAGCAATACAAAAATCAAAACAAAGTTCAATACCATCAAAATAACTTTATCTGATATAAATTCCCATAAAACAAAATAAATTAAACTAACAATAACATCCAATAATAGAATAGAGTAAATTATTTTTTTCATACTGAAGCTAATGAAATACCTGAAAATACCCTTTTAATACCCTGGGAACAATTCCTTTTACTCTTATTTCATTCACTTTACAAATATAAAAATAAGTACCATCGCTACTCCGCTGTCCTGTTTGCTTCAACATTCCATTCCATTTAAAATAAGGATCTGTCGTTTCATACAATAACTGCCCCCATCTGTTATAAATCTTTAATTCAATATCTTTAATATATCTCACTTTAATTGCCATAAAATAATCATTGGTGCCATCCTCATTAAATGTTACAACATTAGGTAGTTCAAATTCAGGACAATTGTCAGTACAAGCTGTATTCACCACATTGATAGGGCTTTGATTCCCCGATGAATCAACGAACACAACAGCAAAGCATCCTGCAATAGAATTCGTATTATCAAAAGTAAAAGAAGTATCATTTAAATTAAAAATAGAATCTACAATGCTATAATTATCCTTTTCTGTTGGTTTGTAATACACATAGTATTTTATCACATCATCATTACATCTCTGCCCTGGTTTGTTCCATTGTAACTCCACTCTACCTATATTACAATCACTGCTAACATTCAGGACAGAGGCACAAGGAGCCGTCTTATCTTTTGGAAAATCACACACTTCCTGTGAAAAATTCAACAATGGTTTGATAATATTAGTGTCTGTGTACGCTCCTTCTGTCTGCACTTTGTAACAGTACAATTGGTTATTTACCAACATGGTGTCCTTGAAATAATTATTGGTCGTTGTGCCTATTAAATTAAATGTACCTCCCGATGAATCTTTCCTGTAAATAGAGTGCTTGTAATTCAACCACGGTACCGTATAACTCCATTGCAATTCAATTTTTCTATCATTAGGAATGCTTTTCAAAAATATAGAAGCAGCAGGGCGAGAAGTAGTCACTAAATTATTATTAGAATAAAATTCTACTTTATACTGATATGGATTACTTTGTGTATTCAATGTGGCTGAATTGACAGACAAAGTAGCTGGCATCGCCGCAAAATATGAATATGAAAAACTACCAGTTAAATTATATGTTCCGGATGGATAATTTTTTTCATACAACTTGATAGAATAAGGTGGTAAATAGATTAAAGTATCTACTCCATTGCTTCCAGCTATTGGGTTCATCCATCTGATATAAATATCCCCCGCTGTTGAAGACGTATTTTGAACATCAACATTCAATATAATAGGCGTATCATATTTCAATTGCTGACAAACAACCCCACTTGCCATACTTACACTTCCGTCTTTATGCACAGCCACCACTATGTAAC
>DAHXOV010000363.1 GCA_027364695.1 bacterium | reverse complement strand
TCCTTCGCTGAGTGCGTTTTTCACCTGGGTGTCTATTTCTTCCCAGTTGGTGCTTTTTCCGTTGATAAGGGGTGCTGTTAGTCTTGCGCCGTCGTATAATCCTAAAACAGATGCTTGTGTGCGGGCGTTTGATTTTCCTTTATTGACAGAGGATAGTTCGTTTCCATCCACTTTGATAGGTCTGCCTTCTCTGGTTTTGATGAGCACAGATGCATAATCGTGTCCGTCATAAAAAGTGGAGGCATAATAGTTGGGCATACCTGGAATGATTTCTTCGGGTTTTATGATATAAGGAACGACTCTATTAAGGGGTGTTTCGCATGATGCAAGGGCAACTGCGGCGGTGCTAAATCCCATGAGTTTTAAGAAGTCTCTTCTGTTGGTTTTTTGTGTGTTGGTTTCTTCATTACCAATGGGTAATTTTTCAGCAAATTCGTTTTCTGTTTGTTTGAGAAATTCTTCGCTTTGATAAAGTTCTGGGAATCCTTTCCAGTATTTTTTAGTTTTATTATTGTTTTGGTTCATCATACGAGTATTATTTTTTATAAGATTAGTAGTGGCATTTGCCGCATTCAAGTCCACCTATTTTTTCTACGGTGAATTTGACATCTTTTTTTCCTTTGTATTTTTCTTTTAGGTAAGTGTGCAAGCGGTCATAATATGGATTTCCTGCCATTTGTACTTCTGTTGTTTTGTGGCAGTTGACACACCATTTCATTGTAAGGGGATTTTTTTGTTCAATGATATCCATTTCTTTTACATTACCGTGGCATGTTTCGCATTCTAATTTTCCAATGACTACATGTTGCTGATGGCTAAAATATACATGGTCAGGGAGGTTATAGACTTTGATCCATCTGATGGGGCTGGCTTTGCTGAGGTCGTATTTTCCTGTGGATGGGTCATAGCCGATGGCGGCATATATTTTAGCTATTTCTGTTTTTCCTGTGGTGGGGCCTTCTTGAATGCCTTTGTGGCAATTCATACATATATTGATGGCAGGTATTCCTGAGTGTTTTGATTTTTCAACACCATTGTGGCAGTATTGGCAGGCAATTTCATTGTTGCCGGCGTGTATTTTGTGGGAGAATTTAATGGGTTGTTCGGGTTTGTAACCTTTTTGTGTTTTCCAATCGTAATAAACGCCTACTTTGAAGAGTTCATCCCAGCAGGATTTTGTACCTATGAAAGTGATAATAATACATAATACAAATACGAGGCGGTTGTTTTTAACTAGCCATTCTTTTGTTTCTTCTGTTATTGTTTTTGGTTCATAAACAGGTTTGCCTGTTCTTATACTGGCTACATTTTGGAGAGCAATGTTTGTATTTCGGAGGGATATCCAGAGTACTGCGAGTACAAAGATAAGAAGGAAGATGATTAAATAATCTTTACCTTTATATTTTTCTTCTTCACCTGGTGTTGTGGTTGAAGAGGTATCTGTTTGTGCAATGGGTGCATTTTTAGCGGCAGGTGGTGGGGCTTTTAGGAATGCTAAAATATCTTTTACATCGTTTTCGCTGATTTGTCCTTCAAAGACGGTCATGGCTGCTTTGTTGTATTCATTGTAGATTTTGCTGGCATAGACATCTCCTGATTTAATGAGTTTTTCGCTATTTAGGGTCCATTTGATGAGCCATTCATCAGCGGGTTTGGGAACTCTGTCAAATATACCTGATAATCCTGGTCCTATTAGTTTTTGGTCTGTGTGTGAGGTGTGACAGACAGCGCAGTTTTGTTTGAATAGTTTAGCGCCGTTATCTGTATTTTGAGCATGAATGAGTTGAGTAAAGGTGAACAGGATGGCTATGAAAAGTTTGTTTAAACTCATAGAAGAATAATTTTTATACATAAAATATGAAAGTTTATTCAGATGATTGAAATATTTTTTTGGGTGAATGTTGCTTACTTGGTCAGTGTTGTACAGGAAGTGCGTGTCCCAATGATTATCCACAAAAACTTTTTAGTGGGGCAAATATACTGTATTTATGTTTTAGGAAACAAGAAATTTTTAATGTTTTTTATGGTTTTTGTGTATTTAAAATCATTCTAAATAAAAAAGGTGGTAAGGGGCAGAAAAAATATTTTTTTATTGGAATAAATACATTTTGCATATATTTGCAAATTATAATAAATTATAATAAGAGTGAAATGATAAATATAAAAAATATACCAAGTGAGTGTTTGAACACAGAACACAGAACACAGAACACAGATAATAAAAGTACAAAGTTCGTTCATTTCTGTATTTGTTTCAAAGCAATTTTTCCACAAAAAAATGTTATTATAAAGGGAGACCAGCCCCATGAGAGGAAGATGATGGATGATGATTTTGCAGATCAAGTAAAAAAATTTTTTTCAACATTTTAAAAAACAAACATTACATTAAAAATCAAATTTATGAAAACACAAACATTAATTAGTTACATAGCAGCATTGCTGATGGGCATGTCTGCTATCGTAATGGACGCACAAAATGTAGGGATCAGCGCTACGGGTGTTATACCAGATGCGAGTGCCGGCTTAGATGTTAATTTTACTAATAAAGGACTGCTGATTCCTCGCGTAGGACTTACATCAGCTACAGATGCAGTTACTATTCCATCTCCTGCTACATCATTGTTGGTATATAATAATGGTTCGGGTGGTTTAAGCCCTGCAGGTTATTATTACAATACAGGTACTC
>DAHXOV010000345.1 GCA_027364695.1 bacterium | reverse complement strand
GATTATCATCGTTTGGATATTGGTTTTAGGTATTTTTACAATTTCAGTGAAAAAACAAAATTAGAAATCAATGCAGGAGCTACCAATATCTACAACAGAAAAAATATTTTTTATGTAGATAGATTTACTTACGATATTATTTATCAATTGCCTGTTATGCCTTTTCTTACTCTTGGATGGATATTTTAATGAAACAGTTTTTCTTTAATACTTTTCTTTAATACTTTATTTTCTGAAGATTTTTTTATTGATTATTTAATTTTTGAATGAGTGCTTCCAATTGTTGCATGTCTTTTACAAGCACATCTCTTTGTTTAGAGCCCTCAAACTTTCCAACAATACCCGCTTTCTCCAATTCATCTATTAATCTTCCAGCTCTGTTGAATCCTATTTTTAATTTTCTTTGCAGAAAGGAGGCGCTTCCTTGCTGAAATTGTACCACCAATCGGGCAGCTTCTTCAAACAGTTTATCTCTGTCAGACAAATCAATATAGTTGGTACTATTTTCATCATTTTCATCTTCATATTCAGGTAATAAAAATGCACTTGGGTACCCTCTCTGAATTCCAATGAATTCTGCAACTTTTTCTACTTCAGGTGTATCTACAAATGCGCATTGCAGGCGAATTAAATCACTTCCTGCATTGTATAGCATATCACCTCTTCCGATTAATTGCTCTGCTCCTCCTGTATCTAATATAGTGCGAGAATCAATCTTGCTGGATACCTTGAATGCAATTCTTGCAGGGAAATTGGCTTTAATTACTCCTGTAATAATATTTACAGATGGTCTTTGTGTAGCAATCACTAAGTGAATACCCACTGCTCTTGCTAATTGGGCAATACGAGCAATAGGACCTTCTATTTCTTTTCCTGCGGTCATGATAAGATCTGCAAATTCATCTATGATAACAATAATATAAGGCAAATATCTATGCCCATCGTTGGGATTGAGGCGTCTTTTGATGAACTTACTATTGTATTCTTTGATATTTCTCACCTGTGCATCTTGTAACAGCGCATATCTGTTGTCCATTTCAATGGTTAGAGAATTCAAAGTATGTATTACTTTTTTTGTATCAGTAATGATAGCATCTTCAGAATTGGGCAGTTTAGCTAAAAAATGTCTTTCAATTTTATTATATAGCGTAAGTTCTACCTTTTTGGGGTCTACTAAAACGAACTTTAACTCTGCAGGATGTTTTTTGTATAACAAGGATATTATGAGCGTGTTGATACCTACTGATTTACCTTGTCCTGTAGCGCCTGCCATCAATAGATGAGGCATTTTAGCAAGCTCAACAATCAATACATCATTACTAATTGTTTTTCCAAGTACAATAGGTAATTCAAAATTTGTATTTTGAAATTTCTCAGAAGATAGTACATTTTTAACTGAAACAACTTCTGGATGTTGGTTAGGAACTTCTATTCCAATGGTACCCTTTCCTGGCATAGGTGCAATAATTCTAATACCTAATGCCGCTAAACTCAAAGCAATGTCATCTTCTAGATTTTTAATACGAGCTATTCTAACACCTGGCGCAGGAACAATTTCATACAATGTAACAGTGGGACCAATAGTGGCTTTAATTTCCTGTATTTCGATGCCGTAATTTCTCAGTGTTTTTATAATTTTATCTTTATTTTGTAGTAATTCTTCCTGATTGATTTTACCAATACCACTTCCATAATCATTCAATAAATCTAAACCAGGATAAATATAATCAGATAGTTCAGATAAAGGATTGAACTCACCTTTTTCTTTTACTAATTGTTCTGCCATAGCATTTGCATCTGCGGTTTCTTCATGGTTTGTATCATCATGAGGAGGATCTTCTTCTTTTGTTTTATCTGTTTCTGAGAGGGCTTGTTCAATCGTAAATATGGGTTCATTCTGATGTTTTTCATTTTTTGTTTCATCTATGGATGCACTTACTTCAAGGGAAATTTCATTATTAGCAACACTTTCTTCAGTAATAACAACGTCTTCTTTTGACGAGGACGTTTCTGTTGTTTCAGTTTGAGAAATGCTATTAGAAGCAGTGCTGTTGGGGTCATTGAAATCATTAATAAATTTTTCTTCTTGACTTGAACGATCATATTTAAATACTAATATATGTTTCACCCAAGCGATGTATTCGGGACAGATGATGAAGTAGATCACAATGGCTACCAAAAGTGTGCTTAACAAGCCCCACTTTCCAATGTAATTGATAAAAGTATTGTTCATTATTTCTCCATAATTTCCACCTGCAAAAGGAAATTTTTCATTGAGAAAAAAACTCATGGTCATAGAAATCCATATCATCCAGAAAAAAGAATGTATCAGAAGGTTGAAAGAAGTATGTTGTAATTTTATTTTTTTAATTCCCCACTGAGCTAAAGCAATAGGTATAACAAAACTACCTACACCATAAAAACGATAAATAAAAATATGAGACAGGATCGCTCCTGCTTTTCCTAACCAATTTTGTATTTCTGTATCATAAGCAAATAAAACAGAAAGAGGGGCTGTTACTTTATCAAAGTCTTCTTGCCATGTAAAGAAGAATGAAACAAAGGCAATGAGTGTGAATATAGACATTAGAATAATGATTCCTCCAAAGAGGATAGAATAAACCGGATTGGTTTTTAATTCCTGATGAATATTTTGTAGGGTATTTCTAACATTAGATGTGTTTTCTTGTCTTTCTTCGGATAAATTTTTTTTTCTTGATTTATTATTATCATCTACGTATGTGTCTTCCAAATTGGGTGGAGGGCTTATTTTATTTTTTGTTTTTGACATGTTGATAGATGATAATAAGGCAACAAATTTACATAGTTTTAAGAGAAAGAATGTTATTCACGTATCCAAAAGTTATCAAAAATAGATTGTGAATAATTTTAAATACAAGTACTTATATTATCTGCTATTGAATGATTATTTTCTGAACAAAGTCTAAACGTAATGTTCTTTTCATCAATTTTGATTTTGTCATAAAGTTAAACAAATATTTATCGGGATATTTTACCGTTTGTAAAAATTCATTTCATCAATATGTTGCCATACTTTGGGATGAACAAAAAAACGAATGTCTTTTTTTTCTTTGATGGATTTTCTGATAAAAGAAGAGGATATTTCAATTTGTGGGGCGGCTGTAAAAATTACTTTTGGATGTTCATCCAATTCTGATACAGTGGCAGACAAGCGAGGATATATGTACAAATAATGATTTTCCAAAATGACCTCATAGTTTTTCCATTTATGAAAGGAGCTTAAATTATCTTGTCCTATAATCAGACAAAATTGATGCTGGGGATATTTTTCTTTGAGATGAGCTAATGTATGAATGGTATAAGAGGGTTGTGGCAAATGAAATTCAATATCACAACTTTTGAATTTTGGAAAATCTTCAATCGCAAGGTTCACCATATACAAACGATGGTGTTGAGCCAATAATGAGGCTTTTTCTTTCAGTGGATTATGTGGAGAAATAACCAACCACACTTCTTGTAGATCAGTGAATTCTACAAAATAATTAGCAATAGCCAAATGCCCAATATGAATGGGATTAAATGAACCAAAGAACAGACCTATTTTTTTTGATGTTTTTTTTGCCACTAATTCTACGCAGTGTTTTATATTTTTTCTAATGCCTGAGACAAATCGTTTATCAAATCCTGATAATCTTCAACCCCAATGCTTAATCGGAGTAAATTATCGGTAACGCCTGCTTTTTCTCTTTCTGCTTTTGGTATGGAGGCATGTGTCATTGTAGCAGGATGATTAACTAATGATTCTACACCTCCAAGTGACTCCGCAAGTGAGAATACCCTGAAAGAAGATGCCAATTGAAATGTTTTTTCTAAGGAAGCAGTTTTCAAAGTAAAAGATACCATTCCCCCGAAATCCTTCATTTGTTTTTTAGCAATATTATAATTGGGATGATTGGGTAAACCTGGCCAATATACTTTTTCCACTTTGTTGTGTTGGGATAGAAATTCTGCTGTTTTTCTTCCATTAAAACAATGTCTTTCCATTCTTAAGTGTAATGTTTTTATACCTCGTAATACTAAAAAAGAATCCATAGGACCTGGTGTAGCACCACAACTGTTGTGAATAAAGGAAAGTTTTTCGTAGAGTTCATTATTGTTCATCACCAATGCCCCCATCACAACGTCACTATGCCCGCCAAGGTATTTTGTAACAGAATGCATGACTATATCTGCACCCAAAGACAGAGGATTTTGCAGATAAGGAGAAGCAAAAGTATTATCTACAGCTAACAGGAGTCCATATTTTTTCGCTATTTTACTGTATGCTTGAATGTCAATGATTTGCATTGTAGGGTTGGTAGGTGTTTCTATCCAAATCAGTTTGGTATTGTGGTGGATGTACTTTTCTATATTGGCAGTATCAGATAAATCAATAAAATGAAAATGAATACCTAATGGATGAAATATTTTAGTGAACATTCTATAGGTACCACCATAAAGGTCGTTACCTGTGATTATTTCATCTCCGCTTTTTAGTAGTTTGACAATCGCATCAATAGCTCCCATACCACTACTGAAACATAAACAATGCTTTCCATTTTCAAGAGCAGCTATGCTTTTTTGTAAGGCATCTCGTGTTGGATTTTTTCCGCGGGCGTATGCATACCCATGGTGTTTGCCAGGATATTCTTGCACGTAGGTGGATGTTTGATAGATAGGAGTCATGATGGCACCTGTTGTAGGGTCGGGCGTTACTCCTGCATGTATGGCTTTAGTTCCGAACTGCCATTCTGAGTGTTCCATAATTACAAATGATTGAAAAATTATTTAGCAAATGCTTTTACGTACTGATATTTCTCGTATGTTTTTCTTTTGTTTTCCTGATCTTTCTTATTGATATTACAAGCTGGTCCTTGTATTTTGCTTGTGATATGAAATTTCAGTTTTGAAACCTTACCTCCTTTCAATTCAACAGCTTTTGTAATTTTATCTTTCAATCGTTCTCCGCGCAACTTTGCGAGCATTGGATTGGTCATAAGAGTGGGCACTTTTGAAGCAGATGATTCTATGTAGATATTTACTCGGCGTGTTTTAGATTTTGAAATGATATTGTCAATAAAATTGTTCCATTTTTCTTCAGTCGTATCTATGGCATATTTAAGATAAGTAAAGTAAAATTGATATTTGGAAGGGGGAAGTTTGGCAATTGGTTGATTATCATGAGTTGTTTCAGTAACAGCTATGTCGGGTATTTTTTTAGTTTCTTCTATAAAGATAGTTTTGTTGAGTACTTTTTCTTTAATTTTTTTAAGATCGAGAACAAGGATGTTAGAAGTTTGTCCATCTTCAGTGGTGGCTACTATATCATATACATTCTCTTTTTCTGCATCTATCTGTGCCATGCCTTTTTCATTAGTGGTGTATTCTTCGGTATTGCCTTTATTGTCTTTTAGTATTATTTTAGCGTTAGCCAGCGGTTTTTTGATTTTTTTATTCAATACTGATATGTTTAATTTTACTATTGGCGCAGTGGAGAGTGGTTTTGAATGCATGTAAATTACTTTTGAGAATGTTTTTGCCTTTTCTTCTTTATCGGTAGTTAGTTCTATTGTTTGAGTGCTAGCATCTGCATTTACAGTAATGGTATATTTTGTTTCAGGAAGTAGCCCAATGTCATTGGTTATGCCTTTATTATTTTCGGAAAGTGTATAGTCTTTTTTATTCCCTTTATTATCAATGATTTGTATAGATGCAGCGCTAACGGGTTTTTTAGTTTTAGGGTTATCTAATATGTTTATATTAATTTTGTATTCTTTTTTCTTCACTGCCACCTTTCCAAGTAATTTGATAGGCTCTAATTCTAATCCTTTTTGAATTTCTTTGTAAGAAGCGTCTTGTTCAGCATAAATTTCATCTTCATAAAATTTTTCTCCATTGGCTTCATAAGAGATATTGTATTCTTTACCTGGTTTTAGTATAAATACGAAGTGGCCATTTTTTTGTGGTTTATAAACGCCTATAATCTCTCCTGATTCTTTGTCAGTAACTACAATAGATATATCATCAGGTAATGATTCGCCTTGTGCGGGTATAAATTGTCCTTTGTATAATACCACATTTTTTTCTGAAGATTCAGGTATAGTAATCATATAAATATCTTTGTCTCCATATCCACCATCTTTGAAAGAAGAGTAATAAGATCTTTTTCCATCAGGGGATGTAACATAAAATATATCATCGTCGGGTGTGTTGATAGGATAACCGATATTGAATGGTTCAGAAAATTTGTTTTCTTCGTCCATGATAGAAAAGAATATATCAAATCTGCCCATGCCTTGATGTCCTTTTGATGCAAAGAATAATGTTTTTCCATCAGGATGTATGAATACGCCGTCTTCATCATAAGGGGTGTTGATAGTAGGACCAATATTCAATGCCTTGCTCCATTGTCCATTTGGAAGTTTGACTACTCTGTAAATATCTCTGCCGCCAAATCCGCCTGGTCTATCTGATACAAAGTAAAGTGTTTGTCCGTCGTTTGACAAACAAGCGTGTGTTTCCCAATACTCTGAATTGATGTCTGAACCAAACTTTTGCAAGGAGGTCCATTGGCGTCCGTCCCATTGAGAGAAGTAGAGATCTCCATTGCCATTGTCATCTTTATAAACAATAAGTGTTTGTCCATCGGGTGTTAGATTGATGGATGCCTCGTGCCCGCAGGTATTTATGTTTTCACTCAATAAGCTGGGTTTTGACCAGTTGCCATTGTCGTCTTTATAGGATACAACGATATCCTCAAAGAATTGTCCATCAGGTGTTTTTTCGCTACATTGTGTGTTAGGGCGTCGGGTTGTAAATATCATCATTCCTTCATCCGCAGTAAGAACAGGGCTATAATCAGGATAGGGAC